>NZ_BACZ01000371.1 GCF_000333375.1 Curtobacterium sp. B18 | reverse complement strand
CGTCGGTCCGCCGATCCTCGACACCTTCCGCGACGCGATGGGGATGGACGCCGAGCAGGCCGAGCACACGCTCGCCGTGTACCGCGAGCACTACCTCTCGCACGGCGCACTCGACTCCGCGATGTTCCCCGGGATCGACGTCGTCCTCGGCACCCTGCACGCCGCCGAGCTGCCGATCTCCACGGCGACGAGCAAGCCCGAGACGCCGGCGACGTACATCCTCGAGCACTACGGCCTGACCGGCGACATCGACATCATCACGGGCGCGAGCGACGACGAGGTGCGCTCCTCGAAGGCCGACGTCGTCGAGGAGGCACTGCGCCGCCTCGACGCCCGCGGCTTCGACACGAGCCGCCCGGTGCTGATCGGGGACCGCCGGCACGACGTCGAGGGAGCGGCCGCGCACGGTGTCCCGACGATCTTCGCCGCGTGGGGCTACGGCTCCCCCGCCGAGGCCGAGGGCACCATCGCGCAGGCCGCGACGCCGCTCGACCTGCTCCCGATCCTGCTGCCGTCCTCGTGACGACCGGGGCGGGCAGCCGGGCCGGAGCGGGACTGCGCGGTGCCGCCTGGCTGCTGCCGGCCGCCATCGTCCTCATCGCGCTGAACTTCCGCGGGCCGATCGTCGCGACGGCGCCGGTCATCGGTGACGTGCGGGCGGACCTCGGCCTGACCGCGACGGTCGCCGGTCTGCTGACGACGATCCCGGTGCTCTGCTTCGCCCTCGCGACGCCGTTCGCCAGCTGGGTGATCGCCAAGGCAGACCCCGAGCGGGCGGTGTCGCTCTCGCTCGTCATCGTCCTGGCCGGCACCGTCGTGCGGTCGCTGCCCTCGGCTGCGGCCCTGCTCGTCGGCACCGCCGTGATCGGCATCGGCATCACGATCGGGAACGTGGTGATCCCCGTCGTCATCCGGCGGGACACCTCGCCCGAGCGGGTGGGCCTGGTCACCGGGGTCTACACGTCCGCACTCAACGTCGGGTCGATGATCACCTCACTCCGCACCGCGCCGATCGCCGCGTGTGGGGGCTGGCCGGTCGCGATCGCGGTCTGGGCCGTGTTCGCCGTGATCGCCGGGCTGGCCTGGACGTACGCAGTCGGGGCGCGGGCCGCGTGGCGCCGTCCGGCCGCGATCGAGCCCGTCGTCGAGACCGGGCCGATCGACCAGGTGCTCGGCACGGGGGCGATCCGGACGGTCGACGGCGGTGCGGCGTCCGCACCGGTGCGCCCGGCTCGTCGGCTCATCACCTGGGGTCTGACGCTGGCGTTCGGCGGGCAGGCGTTCTCGTACTACGCGCTCACGGCGTGGATCCCGACCCTGCTGCACGACGAGATCGGCTTCTCGAAGGCGTCCTCGGGCGCGAGCTCGTCGGTGTTCCAGATCCTCGCGGTCGTCGGGGCGCTCGGTGTCCCCGTGCTCGCGTCGCGGTGGCGTCCGCGCGCGATCATCGCCCTCGTCGCGTTCCTCTGGCTCGCGATGCCCCTCGGCATGCTGTTCGCCCCGCAGCTCTGGTTGCTCTGGTCCGTGCTCGGCGGCGCGGCGCAGGGCGGTGGCATCACCGTGATCTTCATCGTGATCGTCCGGATCGTGTCGAGCGACGCCGACGCCCGTCGGATGTCGGCGTTCGTGCAGGGCGGCGGGTACCTGCTGGGCTCCGCGGGGCCGCTCGTCGCGGGGTCGCTGCACGGGGTCACCGGCGACTGGACGGCACCGCTGCTCGTGGTGCTCGTCGCGGTGCTGACGCTCGGGGTCGTCGGGACGATCGCGGCCCGCCGCGTCGCCTGACACCGTCGGTCCTGAGATCGCGTTCCGGCTCGACCGCGGATCCGCTGGTGACGACGTGTCGCACCCACACGTCGTCTCAGCGCGGCGCACGGCTTCGGGGTGAGCTGGCGGCGCGGTCCCGGGCCACCGTCATCCGGTGCGGCCAAGGTCCTGCAGTGTGGACACTCGACGACCCGCCCGGTGGCGGGACCAGGCGCTCGCGGCGCGCGGCACGCTGCTCCTGATCGCTCTGGGCATGACCGTGCTGCTCGGCTGGAACCTCGCGCGCGGCGGTGACTCCGGGTTCTACGAGGCGTCCGCCCGGTCGATGTCCGAGTCGTGGCCGGCGCTCTTCTCGGGTGCGTTCGACCCGTCGGCGACGGTGACCCTCGACAAGCTCAGCGGGTTCGCGGTCCCCCAGGCGCTCAGCATCCGGCTGTTCGGCGACTCCACCGCGGCACTCGCGCTCCCCCAGGTCGTCGAGGGCCTCGTCACGCTCTGGGCCTGCTCACTCGTCGGACTCCGGTGGGCCGGGGTCGGGACGGGGCTCGTCGCCGCGGGTGCCGCCGCGACGACGCCGATCTTCGTCTCGATGTTCGCCCACCCGATGGAGGACGGCATGGTGACGGCGGCCCTGGCGGTGGCCCTGCTCTGCTGGCAACGCGCGGCGATCACGGGCCGGTGGTGGCCGCTCGTCGCCGCCGGGCTCGCGGTCGGCGTCGGGTTCCAGGCGAAGATGCTGCAGTCGTGGTTCGTGCTGCCCGCACTGGTCCTCGGGACGCTCGTCGCCACGGCCGGCCGCGACGGCACCCGTCTCGGCATCGGCGCCCGGACGGGTCGCGCGGTGGTCGTCGGCGGGGTGTCGGTCGTGGCGTCGCTCGCCTGGGTCGTCGGACTGGCCCTGACACCGGCCGGCGCCCGGCCGTGGATCGACGGCTCGACCGATGACAGCCCGTTCGCGATGGTGTTCGGCTACAACGGCATCGACCGGTTCCTGCCGGGAGCGGTGCCGGGCTCCGTCAGCACGACCGAGGGTCCCGCCGGACGGCCGACACGCCTGGGTGGGCCCGGCGGCGTGACGAAGCTCATCGAGCCGCACCTGGCGTCACAGGTCGCGTGGCTCCTCCCCGCGGCCGTGTTCGCGCTGGTCGTCGCGACCGTGGTGCTCGTCGCGCGACGGCGCTCGGCGTCCGACCCGCGTGCGGACGCCCGGGCCGGGACCACGGCACCCGTCCGGTCCGGCAGCGCCTTCGGGTCGGCGTTCGACACCCGCGCCGGTTCGGCAACGCTCCTCGTGCTCGGCGTCTGGCTCGCGACCGCGGCCGTCGTGCTCTCGGTGGCGAAGGTGCCGCACACCGCGTACGTCGCGGCGGTGGGGGTCCAGCTCGCCGTCCTCGCGGCGCTCGGGTGGCGCGGGGCCGTCGGCCTGCTCCGGGCGCAGTCGCCGTGGTTCCGTGCGGTGCCCGTGCTGCTGGCCGCCGCGCAGCTCGGGTGGTGGGTGTTCCTGGCCCGCGGTGCGTCGATGCCCCCGGTCCTCGCCACACCGGCGCTCGTCGTCGGGGCGGCGGCCCTGCTCGCGGCGGTGGCCGCGTTCCTGTGGCGACCGCGCTGGGAGGGGAGCCGCGGGCCGGGACTGCACCGCGCCTCCCGGACCGCCGTCGCCGTGGTCGCCGGACTCGCGCTCCTCGCCGGTCCCGCGGCGTTCTCGCTGCAGGCGCTCGACGCTGCACGCGACGGGAGCGGCAGCGACGCCTCGGTCGGCTCGTGGGTCGCGCGCTGGCAGGCTCCCAGCGGTCGTGCCGAGACCTACCGGGTGTCGCGTCCGGACTGGTGGGGCGGCTCGGCGACCCCGTACCCGGCGGTGTTCCGGCACCTCGTGGGGACCGCACGGCGGCTCGACGGGTACCGCGAGTCGGGGCCGCTCTTCCTGACGGACACGTGGCGCATCTCGTCGCCCGTGATCGACGCGACGGGGTTGCCGGTGCTGACCGACGGCGGGTTCTCGGGATCGGTGCCGGTCTTCACGTCGCAGCAGGTCCGCCGACGGATCGCGGACGGACTGCGCGTGCTGGTGGTGCAGGCCGGCGCGCCCGCGACCGACCCGGTGCTGCGGGCGGCCTGGGCGGGCGGGTGCCGTGCGGTCACCGACGTCGACCCGGGCGCCCGGGTCCCGGCACACCCGTGGGCGGTGACGGGTGTCGGGTGGACGGTGTGGCGGTGTGGCCTGCCGGGCCGGTCGGTGGACCGGCTGAACGGGCCGGCGCTGCCGCGACCCGCGCGACCCGCGCGGCGCGACGGCCTGGTCCGTCAGCCGGCGAGCAGCACCTCGCGCAACGACATCGGCCGGCGCCCCGTGACCCGCTCGACGTCGCCCGACACCCGTGCGAGCGCCCCCTCGGCGATCGCCGTGTAGGTGCTCACCCACGCGTCCGCCTGCCACGGCTCGGGGTCCCACTTCGCGCGAGACGCGTACGCCTCGTCGAGGGTCTCCGGGTGGTAGGTGACCTCGCGTCCACGGACCTCGGACACGGTGGCGGCCGCCTCGTGCAGCGTGACCGCCGCGGGCCCCGTCAGCTCGTACGTCCGGTCGAGGTGCGCCGCGGGGTTCCGCAGGACCTCGGTCGCGACCCGGGCGACGTCGGCTCGTGCGACGGCTGCCATGGCCCCGTCGCCCGCCGGCCCCCGGATCACGCCGTCCTCGCCGATCAGGTCCTCGACGAAGTCCAGGTAGAACGAGTCCCGCAGGAACGTGTGCGCCATCGAGGTCGCACGGATGGCCTCCTCGGTCGCCCAGTGGTCGCGGCCGAGGGTGAAGGTCGCGTCCGCAGCGGCACCGGAGAAGGACGTGTAGACCACGTGCTGGACGCCGGCCGTGGCCGCCGCCGCCACGAACGAGCGGTGCTGGGCGAGCCGGTCCACCGCCTCGGCGCCGGAGACCATGAGGAGCAGGTCGACGCCCTCGAGCGCCGCGCGACCGGCGTCGGCGTCTCCGTAGGACGCGACCGCGACGTCCGTCCCGGGCAGGTCGGGCGCGCGGGACGCGTCCCGCACGATCATCCGGAAGGGCACCCCGTCGTGGGCGAGGGCGCGCGCCACGGCGCCGCCGATCTTGCCGGTCGCGCCGGTGAGTGCGATGGTCATGGTCGCTCCTGTCGTGGTCGTCGCCGTGGTCTGGTGGTCAGGTCCGGACGATCCTGGAGGCGCGGGTCGCCGTGGGTGCGACCCTCGCCGCGTTCACGCCGTCGACCTCGACCGCCCAGGTGCGGGCCGCCTCGTGGTCGCGGCCGTGCCGCATGTGGCGGCCGACCAGACGGTCGACGCGGACCTGGTCGTCGACGCTGCAGAACCAGGTCTCGGTGAAGAGCTCGGCGAGCGCCGCCCACGGGCCGGTGTCGTCGAGCAGGTAGTTGCCCTCGGACACCACGAGCCGGGTCCGCTGCGGGACGGCGATGCTGCCCGCGACGGGCTCGTCCACCCGGCGGTCGAAGTCGGGCGCCCACACGACGGCGTCGCGGTTGCTGCTGAGCCGGCGGACGAGCGCGACGAAGCCGTCACCGTCGAAGGTGTCGATCGCCCCCTTGCGGTCGTGGCGGCCGAGGGCGTCCAGTGCCGCGTTCGCCAGGTGGAACCCGTCCATCGGGACCTGGACCGCGGTGCCGACACCGAGAACCGCGTCCACGCCGGCGACGACCCGGCGCGCGAGCGTCGACTTGCCGGCGCCGGGCGCTCCGGCGATGCCCAGCACGGTGCGCTGCCCGTCCGCGGCGAGCCGGACCGCGCGGGCGACCGCGTCGTCGACGGACATCTCGGGTGGGAGCACGGCTTCATCCTGGCAGAGCGGGCCGACACCGGCCCCCGGTGGTTCACTTGCCGCATGGTCGATGCGACGAAGGCGTTCAGCGGGTTCTCGGTGCGAGACGTGCCGGAGGCGAAGGCGTTCTACGAGGACGTCCTGGGGGTCGAGGTCACCGAGGACCACGGCATGCTCTTCCTGCAGCTCGGCGACGGTCACGGTGTGCTCGTCTACCCCAAGGGGCCCGCGCACGAGCCGGCGTCGTTCACGGTGCTGAACTTCCCGGTGCCGTCGGTCGACGACGCCGTGGACGAGCTCCGGGCGAAGGGTGTGACGTTCCTGCAGTACGAGGGCATGACGGACGAGAAGGGCGTGAACCGGAAGGGCGGTCCGCTCATCGCGTGGTTCACCGACCCCTCGGGCAACGTGTTGAGCGTCCTCGAGCAGTAGCGCTCCGCCCCTCGGTGGGGATCAGCGGTGCAGGAGGCCGGCCCAGCCGAGGGCGATCGGCACGACGAGTCCGTGTCGTCGGTGCGGCAGGTCCGCGATCGGGATCCAGGCGGCCTCGTCGGTCGAGCCGTCCTGCTCGGAACGGAGCGTCCCGCCGGTGATCGACGCGCGGAACACGACCTGCACGGCCTTCATCGCCCGGCCGTTCGCGTGGATGCGGCGCTCGGCGGGGACGACGTGGTGGCGCACCCCGAGCAGTTCGCCGACGGCGGCCTCGTAGCCGGTCTCCTCGCGGATCTCCCGCACGACGGCCTGCTCGACGCTCTCGTCGAACTCGACACCGCCACCCGGCAGGGTCCACGTGCCCGCCTCGGGGATCCGCAGCTTCGCGAGGAGCACCCGGTCACCGTCGGTGACCACGCCGTAGGCGGCGAGCCGTGTGTCGTAGTCCGTGTACTCCATCAGCCGACCATGCCAGGTGCGCGCGTCGGTGGTGCCGAGCCGCGCCGCGCCCGGCGGACCGGTCCGGCACCGCACCCGGTCGGCGCGACCGCTCAGACGCTCGCGGTGGCAGCTGCCCAGCCGACCCGCATCCGAGCGACCGCACGGTCGAAACCGCCGAGCGGGTCGACGTCGTCCCGCAGGAGCGACTGCAGCTGCAGGCCCTCGTAGAGGGCGACGAGCTGTTCCGCGGCGTGCCGGGGCGAGGTGCCGCGCGGCTCCCGTCCGGCGACGACGTCCCGCGCGAGGGCGAGGGTGACGTCCTCGAACGAGCGCGTGTACTGGCCCCGGAACCATCCGGCGGCGGGGTGGTCGGGGCTCGAGGCAGCGCTCAGCAGCGCGGTCCGGAGCCGGACGAGCGCGGGGTCGTCCCGTCCGACCTCGAGTCGCGCGCGGAGGTACGCGACCGCACCGGACCGCTCGGCCACGACCCAGAGCGCACGGCGGCTGCCGTTGTTCCACCGGTCCATGACCGCCACGACGAGGAGCTCCCACAGCGGGTAGACGCGTCGGACCTCGGCCTCCGGGACCTCGGCGCGTGCGGCGACCTCGGCGGGTCCGACGGCGTGGAAGTCCGCGTCGCGGTAGGCCGCGATCGCGCCCGTGACGATGCGGGCGCGCAGGTCGGCGTCGGACTCGGGCATGCCGTCGATTCTCCGGGGCGCGTCGTCGCCCCGCGAGCCGCCAGTTCAGGGGTGGCGCCGGACGCCCGGCTGCACCGGACGGCCGCACCACGGAGCCAGCCCCCGGCGCGGGTCAGCCCCGGTCGAACGACAGGGTCTCGTCGTCCGCCGCGGTCACCCGACCGGTACGCGCGAACTCGGCCCAGATCGCCCGGAAGGCCCGCCCGCGCCGCTCGACCTCGGGCCAGTCCCGCTCCGGCACGAACCGCGACCCGGCCCAGGCCTCGCGGCCGCCGAGCAGGAGCGGCAGGTCGCTCATGTGCACGGCCCCGGTCGGCTGCACGGTGACGCCGCGGTGCAGCCGGTACGAGGTCACCCGACCACCGGCCGCACGGTGACGTGCGGCGAACCGACGGACGTCCCGCCCGTAGATGACCTCGGACAGCGGGCGCACGAGCAGCCAGCGCAGCAGCGGCCGCACGGCGCGCACCCGGGCGAGCGACCGCAGCCCGGGGACGAGCGGCACGTACATCGCCGTCTCGTCCGCTCCCGACCCGATCAGGACGTCGACCGACGGGGCCGCATCGCTCCAGGCGCGTCCGGTGTCCCGCTCGGCGGGGAGCGGCGCGAACCCGTACTGCGTGCCGAAGGGCATGCCACCGGGCAGCCCGAACGGCGCGGCTGCGCGGGTGCCGAGCGCCTGCCGGTCGAGCACCTCGTCGAGCGGGGTGTCCGGGTGCACGGCGCCGACGGCCCTGGTCATCGCGCGGTTCATGCGCGCCCGACCCCGCGACAGCCCGAGCGGTGCGCTCTGGACGATGACCCGGCGGAACAGCCCGGCTGCGCCGTCGCTGATCACGAGGTGGGCCGCGGCGTCGCCCCCGGCGGACTGGCCCGCGACCGTGACGAGGTCGGGATCGCCGCCGAACGCCGCGATGTTCCGCTGCACCCACCGCAGTGCCTCGATGATGTCGAGGAGCCCGAGGTTCGCCGGCACGCTCACCCCGTCGCCGAGGAACCCGAGCACGCCGAGCCGGAACGTCACCGAGACGAACACGACGCGCTGCTCGGTGACGAGGTCGCGCGCGTCGTAGATCGGCAGGTCACCGCCGCCGATGACGTACGAGCCGCCGTGGATCCAGACGATGACGGGCAGCCGCCCGCCCGGCCGGACGTCGGCCGGCGCCGTGATCGACAGCCGTTGGCAGTGCTCGTCGGCGACGAGGCCCTCGACCGGGTGGAGCAGCTGGTCGACGAAGGTGGCCTGCGGCTGCGGTGCCACCGGCGACGGGGTGGTCGCCCGGAACGGCTCGTCGAACACCGCGACGGGCTCGGGCAGCGCGAAGCGCTCGGCGTGCGCGTAGGGGATGCCGAGCGCCCGGACGACGCTCCCGTCCGCCACGCCGGTGATGCGTCCGGCCGGCGGGTCCCAGGTCAGCGAGTCGGCGTCGAGCATCCGTCCACGCTACCCAGCGCGACCAGTGGACGGACTGGAGGCGCGGGGCGGGCCCGCACCGCGCCTCCAGGCCGGCTATCGAACCCGCTTGATGGGGATCACCACAAGGGCACCGAGGAGTGCGACGACACCCGCGGCCCAGCACATCAGGACGTAGTTGTCGGCGTGCGAGCTGCCGATCGACAGGAAGAAGAGCGAGATCGCCGGCGCGAGCGACTGGGGCAGGGCGTTCGCGATGTTGATGACGCCGAGGTCCTTGCCGGGACGGTCCGCGTTCGGGAGCACGTCGACGACGAGCGCGGTGTCGATCGCCGAGTAGATGCCGTAGGCGAAGCCCATGATCACCTCGGCGACGTAGAAGCCGTTCACGGTCTCGGCGTGCGCGAGGACGACGAGGCCCACCGCGAAGAGCGCCGTCGAGCCGCCGACGAACACCTTGCGGCGACCCAGCTTGTCGGACGCCCACCCCGAGAGCGCCGCGCTGACCAGGAGCGCGATCGTGTAGAGCAGCACGCCGAACGCGACGGCCTCGGTGGCGTCCTTGGCCTGCTCGATGCCGATGTGCTCCTGCATGTAGAGCAGTCGGTACGTCGTGAACATGAACGTGGCGAGGATGATCAGGAAGCGCGACCACCACGCGAACGCGAAGTCCGGGTTCTTGATCGGGTTCGTCCAGAACGACGAGATGAGGTTGAGGAAGGTGAACTTCTTCAGCGTGAACGTCGGCAGCTCGTCCCGCGCGACGACCGCGTAGACGGCGACGAGGATGATCGCGAGGATGCCGGGCGCGATGAACAGCACGGGCAGGTTCGCGACGAAGAACACCGACAGGTAGGTGCCGGCGAGGACGGCGAGGTTCTGCGCGAGCGCGATGATGCTCGACGACCGGCCGCGCTGGAGCTGCGGGACGTTGTCGGCGAAGCTCGCCAGCAGGGTGGCGAGGGTCGCGTTGGCGGCGAGCTGGGCGAGCAGCCACGCGAGCGTCAGGTTGAGGACGTCGGGTGCGTAGGCGATCCAGGCCAGGGCGATCGCGAAGACGACGACCCCGCTCATGAGCCACGGACGACGCCGGCCCCAGCGAGTGCGGGTGCGATCGGACAGGGCACCGGCCAGGGGGTTCATGATGAGCGCGCCGAACGCCCCGATCGGCAGGACGGAACCGATCACGTTCGCGGCGTCGTCCCCGACCAGGGCCTGCGCCTTGAGCTGCATGCTGACGTAGACCGGCGCCATGAGCGCGACGAAGAGGCCGAACTGTCCGAAGAACAGCGCGATCTGGTAGCCGATGCCCACCCGCATCGTGCTGACCGGCTGCGTGATGCCCTCTTCGGGGTGCAGCAGTGCCGGGCTGCCGGGTTCGGGTGTGCTCATGACGCCTCCTTGAGTCGATGCTTTGCCGTCAAAACCATCTTTCGCACGGTTTTGACTGGCTGAGCATACAACGACAGGTGTCGTTCATGGCAAGACGCACGTCACGGAGCGTGGCAAAACTACACACCGGGTGGTTTTTGGGGTAGCGTCGTCCTCGATCTCGCCGTGGAGCATCGCTCCTCGACGGACTGCGACCCCCGGTGCTGCGACACCTGGACGTCGCGACACCCAGTCAGGACCGAAGGAGCCTCACGCAATGCCCACCACCTCTGTGCAGCTGTACTCGCTGCGCGACGCCATCGCGGAAGACCTCGACAAGGCGATCGCCCGTGTCGCCGAGATCGGGTACGAGAACGTCGAGCCCTACGCGTTCGTCGAGCGCGCCGCCGACCTCGAGCGGGCCTTCGCCGCCACCGGCCTCAAGGCCCCGTCCGGTCACGTCGCCGTGATCGACGCCGACGACACGACGCCGATCTGGGACGCCGCAGAGCGCCTCGGCATCCAGACCGTCATCGACCCGTTCATCCCGACCGACCGCTGGCAGACCGCCGACGACGTCGCGAAGATCGCCGAGCGCGTCAACGTCCTCACCGCCGAGGCCGCCACCCGTGGCCTGCAGTTCGGCTACCACAACCACCAGTGGGAGTTCACGAACAAGGTCGACGGCCGCACGGTCTACGACCTGTTCGTGTCCCAGATCAGCCCGGAGACGGTGCTCGAGGTCGACACGTTCTGGGCGACCGTCGGTGGGGCCGACGCCCCCGCCGTCCTCAAGTCGCTCGGCGACCGCGTCGTCGCGATCCACGTCAAGGACGGCAAGGTCGACGGTGACATCCTCACCGCGCTGCCCTCGTCCGAGAGCGCACTCGTGGTCCCCGAGGCGCTGCAGCGCGCCTTCGAGAACCAGACCCCCGCCGGTCAGGGCGACGTCGACGTGGCGGGCATCCTCGCCGCCGCGCCGCAGGCCATCCGCGTGGTCGAGTTCGACGCGTACTCGGGCGACGTCTTCGAGGGCATCACGGAGTCCCTCGCCTGGCTGAAGGACAACGACAAGTGACCCGTGTCGGGATCGGCATCATCGGTGCCGGCAACATCTCCTCGCAGTACCTGGAGAACCTGACCAAGTTCGCCGACGTCGAGGTCCGGTTCGTCGCCGACGTGCTGCTCGACCGTGCTGCGGCCCAGGCAGCGGAGTACGGCGTCGCCGCGTCCGGTTCGGTCGAGGAGCTCCTCGCCCGCGACGACATCAGCATCGTGATCAACCTGACGATCCCGGCGGCCCACGCCGAGGTCGACCAGCAGATCATCGACGCCGGCAAGCACGTGTGGAGCGAGAAGCCGATCGCGACCGACCACGAGTCGGCCGCCGCGGTCCTCGCGTCCGCGAAGGCCAAGGGGCTGCGCGTCGCGACCGCGCCGGACACCGTGCTCGGTGCCGGCATCCAGACTGCGCTGCGTGCCATCGCCCGCGGTGACATCGGCGAGCCGCTCTCCGCGACGACGCTGTTCCACGTCCCCGGTCCCGAGGCGTGGCACCCGAACCCGGACTTCCTCTTCGCGAAGGGCGCCGGCCCCCTGTTCGACATGGGCCCGTACTACGTGACGACCCTCGTGCACGCGTTCGGCACCGCCAGCCGCGTACAGGCCGTGTCCTCGAAGTCGCTCGAGCGTCGCACGATCGCGTCCGGTCCCCGCGCCGGCGAGACGTTCCCGGTCGAGGTCCCCACGCACCACGCCGCGCTCATCGAGTTCGCCGGCGGGCAGTCCGCCCAGTCGACGTTCTCGTTCCAGCACGCGCTGCCGCGCATGGGCTTCGTCGAGATCAACGGCACGCTCGGGACGATCTCGCTGCCCGACCCGAACACGTTCGAGGGTGCCTCCCAGCTCTGGCGCTACGGCCAGGAGGAGCCCGAGACCCTCGAGGCCGTCGGTTCCACCTGGGGTCGGGGCACCGGCGTCGTCGAGCTCGCCCGCGCCATCGCCGAGGACCGGCCCGAGCGCGCCTCGGGTGCGGTCGCGCTGCACGTCCTCGACGTGCTGCTCGGCATCCGCGACGCGGCCGAGTCGGGTTCCGCGGTCGACATCACGTCGACGGTGGACCGTGTCCCGCCGCTGCCGGAGGACTTCGATCCGTCGGCCGCGGTGCTCACCGCGTAGGTTCCCGATCCGCAGGACGGCCGGCTCCGATAGGGACCGGCCGTTCTGCGTTCCACGGGGGCCAGGAGGCGCGGCGCGGCGCCGGTGGGTCAGCTAGCGCCCGGCGGCGGCGAGCCACTCGCGAAACGGAGTGCCGACCGTCTCGACCTCCGGATCCGGGAGGAGCGCGCCGTCCCGGAAGGCCCGGCCTCGGGTGGTCTACCGCGACGTTCCAGGAGACCTGCGAACCGCCAAGTCCCGCCCAGTGCTGCATAGCCGGGGAAGTTGCTCGGCGACGTGGAGATGGAGCGAAACGATATCGGCAGGATCGCCAGAAGGGCCGCGGACAGAGCAAGAACAAGACGTACGACGCGGTGGCGGCCCGACCACGCCCTCCAACCACATGCGGCCGGCATTTCTGGACCACCTTCAGGCATTTCCTATCTTTCAGTATCGGACTCGTTGGGTTCCAGTTCTTGATCTATCGATACCCACGACGCCCTCCGTTGGATCTGCCTGTTTCGGCCGCGGCCGACCGATCCGCCATCGCTCGAACATCCTACATCGTGAATATCGCTAGGCATCCGAGCGCAATGCCGAAAAAATGAAGAAGACGCCCGCGCCCCGCACTCCCCACGTCATTCTTCGATCACCTCCTCCATGCAATCCGAACAAGGACTCAATTCCGCGTTGCATTGACGATCCAACAGCATTCGCAGCAACAAACACCAAGACCCCGAAGAGGACGATGATCAGTCCAGTTACAGCATCTCGCCCTGCATGTCACTCAGCCCCATGTGCTCGTGTAATCACTGACTGAGCTGACTCCGATGCCAGCATCCACGGTTGCAGCTGCACCAGCACTCGGGTTGCCGCCCTCGAGGTCCGCCGACCTTGCCCCTTGGAAACCACATACATAGGCAAACCCAAGCGTCGTGTCCTGCGTCTTCGCTTCGGTCAAGGCGAGACCATGATTGTGACATTCCTTCGACTCGCGCTCAAACGCCTTTCCGATCGATGCACGGCAGGGCGGCGGCCGCAGTCCTATCCGCACGTCACCGGCTCAGCAGCAGAACCAGAGCACCGACGGCCATAACAGCGATGCCCACTGATGCGACCACTCCACGCATCTTTGGAGTCGATGGCCGCTCCCTCTGCCTACGAGCAATCCAAGGTATTGCAGCCAGTCCCCCGACGATCAGTAATACTCCCAGAATCAGAGGGAGAGCGCTCACCTCAGTACCCACCTTCTCCAATTCTCCGAACCACATCCAGACCAGTCGAAAGTTGCTCGTCGATCGATTATCCGTAGGCTACGTCTTGGTAGTGCTGATCGAACATGCTGGCTCAACAATCCCGTACCGCACCCGACCGCGAAGCCGGCTAGAGCTCCCCAAGGATCGCCGTGCGCACCCAGGAGCATTCCGGCACCTCCATTGAAGAGACACCGACCGACAGGTACGTCAAGACAAAATTCGGATCAGAGACGCCACAATGAAGTACGATCCGATAGCTATCATTCCTATTCCGATTATCACTATAAACCGAGGTGCATAGGAGGGACGGAAGCTAGATGATACTGCACGTGTCATTTGTCTTTCTGCATGCGCTGCTGCGGCGTTGCGAAAGATTATCAAATTCATACCTAAGACAACAGCCACCGCGCCAACAATGATAAAGATCACCAGATGCTCCCTGTTCAGGTGAAGTCCACTCCGCAGCCAGCGCCGCCCCCGACCCCGCCCTCGCAACCGCCAGAATAATCCGTTGGCACTGGGCTTGTGTTGGAGCTCGACACGCTTCCCGTTACAAGGCCTCCTGCGCCAGCAGTGCAGGAGAAACCACCGGTCCAGGGAGACCGCCGCTGAACGCCCCTTAGGGTTTCCGCGCCGTAGGGGTCGCAGGAGACGGTGAAGGCGGTGTTGCCGGTGTCGGCGATCGCGGCTGTGGGATTTCCAACCCCGTCAACGACCCACATGCTCGTGACATCGTCGGTGGTTTGCAGGTCCAGTGGCTGTCCGGTCGTCGGGTCGCTGATCACGGAAGCAGTCCCCGTGCCGACGACGGTGCGGGATGTGATGCCCTTGCCATACGTGTAGTCGTGATCGGCTCCGCCGTCCGTGGACTGCTTGAGGAGCTTGTTCAGGTCAGCGCCGGCGTACTCGTACCGGGTAGTGACGCCGTTCTTCGTCGACGCCGTCATCTGCTGCGCGTCGTTGCACGTGAACGTCTCACCCGGTGCTGCGGTCAGGGTCCCGACCCCGTCGTACGCATACTTTGTGAGCCCGTTCCCTGCCCGCGTCGCATATGTATGCCAACGTTGTGTTCGACGCGCCGCCGATTTGCAAAACGGCGACCGCTCTGCACGAGCTGTTAGCGGCTACCTTTGCGCGCGGCTGACGTGCCATAGTATCCGAACAAAGTAGCCGCGATAAGGAGGACGATAGCCGCGACCAGTAACGGCACCCAGGGCGTGAAGCCGGTCACGGCTGCGACAACTGTAAGCACAATCAACGCAATTAAAATAGGCCCGAAGATCCACGCGAGAATCCGGCGAAGGCGCGCCATATCGTTCTTAACAGGCACTTACAACACTTCCAATCCCATCGACTACGCCATACGCAGAAGAAGCCAGTCCCACCACACTGAGAGCCCCTAGCGCCACGGAGGCCCCGAATGAAGGAATGACGGCCGCGCCAGACAAGACTAGCCCTCCGGCAGATGCGATTAGACCGGCACCGGCGAAAACGAGCCCTGTGACAGCGTGAGTGCACTCGGAAAACTGCCCGGTCGGATCTGACCCATTTATTGGGTCGCAGCCCACAAATGCATACCGGTTCGCGTTGCTCGGGTCGAGCGGGACGTCCAGAGTGTCTCGTTCGATCCATTGCCCGGTTGTGGCGGATTGCCAGCGGTACCCGAACTTCGCCAGTCCCGCGTCGCTATTGCTTGCGCGGAGTCCGGTTTTGTACCCGTAGGGGTTCTGCTGCCACTGCGTGCTGCTCCCTCCCTTGGTGACGGCCTCGGCGCCATAGGCGTCGTAGGAGACTTGGTACGCGATCTGGCCGGTATCGGCGATCGACGTGGTCGGGTTCCCGATGCCGTCGAGGACGTAGAGGCTGGTGACGTTGTCGCTGGTGCGGAGATCCAGTGGCTGCCCGGTCACCGGGTCGGACACGACCGACGCGGTACCGATGCCGATCTGCTTGCGGGTGGCGATCACGGGGACGCCGTTCTGGTCGGTGGTGCCATACGTGTAGTCGTACTCCGCACTTCCGTCCGTCGACTGCGTGAGCAGCTTGTTCATGTCGGCGCCGGCGTACTCGTAACTGGTCGTCACACCGTCCTTCGTCGAGGAGGTCAGCTGTTGCGCCGCGTTGTACTTGTACGTCTCCCCCGGCGCCTCGGTGAGGTTGCCGGTTCCGTCGTAGGTGTACCCGTCCGTGGTGATCTGCGCGGCGGCGTTGTAGGTCAGCTTCTGGTCACTTATGACAGCGTTGGTGGCGGCGTTGGTCGCCTTGGCCTCCGTGCGGTTGCCAGCAGCGTCGTATGTGTACGTCCAGTTCATTGGGTTGGTGCCGCCGGTCTGTGTGATCCCGGTGAGGTGCTTGCTGGGGGTGCCATCGGTGTTCTTGTACGCGTAGTTGGTCACCTGCCCGGTGATGTTGTCCTTCGCCCACTGCAGCTTCGTGCGGTCGTTCGCCGTCGACACTGTGCAGGTCGGAGCCGTGGTGGAAGCCATGTAGCAGTATTCGGTGTCGACTACGAGCTGCGGGTCCTCGTCGGCGGCCCAGGCCTGCACCTTGGTGACCTTGCCGGACTTGTCGTAGGTCAGCTTCAGGTGTGCGCTCCAGGTCGCCGGAGCAACACCGGGCGTCGCCGACGTGTCGGCGCCGAGCCAGGTGTCGGTGCGGCGGCCCTGCGGGTCGGTGAGGTAGACCTGCTTCGCCGTGCCCGAGCTCGTTGGGTATGTCGTCGCGGTGAGGACCTCGGACGCGTCGTATGTGTGGGTCACAGTGCCGGTGGAGTCGATCACCTGCGCGATGTTCCCGGCGAGGTCGTACCCGTAGGACACGGTCCCGCCACCGGCAGTGTTCACCGTGGAGATGAGCCGGTTGCGCTGGTCGTACGTGTTGGTGATGGTGCCCGTGGCGGAGGTCTGGCTGGTCTGGTTGCCGTTGCCGTCGTAGACGTTGGTGACCGTCGCGGTACCGTCGCTGAACGCGGTGGTGGTGGTCCGGTCGTCCTTGTCGTACCCGTATGTGGTCGTGTTCCCCCGGCCGTCGGTCTCGGTCGCGACCCGGCCGAACGCGTCATACGTGTAGGTCTTCACGCCGAGACTCGTGCCGGTGGGCGGGGTGATCTTCGACAGCTGCTTGTTGCCGTCGTAGGTGTAGATGGTCGAGTTCGATCCGTTCCCCGGCGCCGTTGCACTCTTCACTGTGCCGTCGTCGTTGTACGACACCTTCGCCTGCACGCTCGAGTCCGACCCGGACTGCGATGATGTCTGGTTCCCGACGCCGTCGTAGCCGATGGTCGTGCTGTTACTCGAGCTGTCAATGACCTTGGACGGCAGGTACGCCGTGGCAGATCCGGACCCGTACTCCGCGGTGCTCGAGGAGCCCGAGCCGGTGGTGGACTTCGTCAGCGACTGGCTGCTGTTCTTGCCGTACTCATTCGACGTCGTTCCCGTCCCACTGTCACCGGGCGCACCGATCGTCGACTTCGCGACACCGTTGTTCGCCGAGTTGTAGGTCTTCGACCGCTCACGACCAGCCGCGTCGATCGCCTTCGTGACGAGGTCCCCTGCGTTGAGCGTGTACGTGGTGTGGTCCGCCGTCGCGACGGGCTGGCTCTGGTTCGAGCGGGGGTCGGCGACCTGCGTGGTGTCACCGTCCGTGTACGCGAAGCGGGTGACCGCGGTCCCCGGGGACCCGGCTGTGGTGTTGGCCTGCGAGACCTTCGTGACCCGCTTGGTGGAGTCGTACGTGAACGAGGTCACCCCGCCGGTGGGCGCGGTGATCGAGGTGAGGTCCCCGCTGGTGTACCCGAACGTCGTCTTCGCGCCGGTCGCGTCCGTGTACGTCGTGATGTCGCCCGCGGCGTTCTTCACCCACGACACACGCCGCGAGCTCGAGCCGGAGGTCTGCGTGAACGTCGTCGTCCCGTTCGCGTAGGACACGTTCGCCGTCTTCGCACCATCTGTGCCCGCGGTGGAGACCAGGGTGCCGAGAGAGAACTTGTCCGCCGCGGGGTTGAAGCTGACCTGGTTGCCGTTGCGGTCGTTGACACTCGTGGGCTGGCCGCCGAGGCTGAAGTGGATGACCTGGTTCGTCGTCCACGACGTCAGCGTGTACTCCCGCGTCGTCGCGTTCGCGACCCGCGCCAACGTCATCTGCAGGCCGGGCGGGGACGTGAACGCACCAGCCGTACCGGTGGGCTTGAACTGCCACGCCGTCCCGACCGCGTCCGTGTAGACCACACCCGCAGCGTTCGCCGACAGGTCTCCCGCACCGGCGAGGGCGTACTGCCACCGGTTCGCTTCCATCGTGTTGCTGTTCGCGGTCGTCGTCGACCGCGAGTTGTACGCGGCACCGATCGTCGTGCTCTGCGTCACGCCCGGCAGCGTCAACGCGCTGGTCGTGACGAGCAGGTTGCCCGAGCCGACGTCGACGCTGGCGTTGGTCTGGTCCGAGATCGGGAACGGCAACGTCGTCGCCGACGTCCGCTGCCCGGTCACGTTCGTCGACACCGGCCCGCCCGGCAGCCAGTTGTAGGTGCCCTGCAGGTCGAGGACGAAGTCGGTGGTCCCGGAGGAGTTGTTCTGGATCCGCACCTTCCCGTTCGATCCCACAGGCAGGATCGCCGTCGTGGTCCGGATCGATGACGTCGGCGCGTACCCGATGACCGCGCCCGTCGGCTCCGACGAACCGTCAGCCCACGCCTTCGCGTACCCACCGGTCGTACCCGAGTGGATCGCCGTGACGGTCACCGCCACCGCAGACAAGCCACCCTCGATCGTCCCGATGCCAGCAACACCCGCGACCTGCACCGCGACCGAAGCGTTCGCGCCGACGCTCGACGACGTGCGCGTGTCGACGATGCGGCCCGTACCGGGCGTGAACCCGCCACCCGGGTTGCTGGGGACGAAGTACCCCTGCACGTCGACCTGGATCTGCACGGTCCCACCGTCGGGGGCGTTGTCGATCGTGATCTTGCCGTCAGAACCGACGGCGACCTGCGCACTCATCGCGGTGGTCAGCTTCGTCGACGGGTAGTTCAACGACCCCGTGCTCTTCGGACCGTCCGACGGTGATGGGCGCACCCAGCCAGCGCCGCCACCGGTGTTCTGCACCACGACACTGACCGCGACCGCGGCCGCGTTCGTCGGCACACCACCCTTCCCGGTGACCTGGAACGTGATGCTGTCCCCACCCGACAGCGCCCCCTGCCGCACGTTCGTGCCGTCCGCGGTGTTCGCGATCCGGGTCCCCGACAGCGGGACGAACCCGCCGGCACCGACCCCGTTCGCCGTGGACGTGTAGTAGCCCGTGACGTCCAGGATCACCCGCGACTGCGCCGTCGACGTGTCGATCCGGATCGCACCGTCGTCCCCGACCGCGAGCAGCGACGTGTTCGAGGTGTTCCCCGCCACACCACTGCCGTAGATCATCAGCAGCGTCGGCCCGTCGCTCGACTCAGCACGGCCCTTCAGTTGCCCGGTACCGTTCGCGTCCGCCACGGTCGCCAGCACACTGATCGCGCCGACACCGTCAGCGGGGATGCCCTTCACCCCGGCGACCGGCACCGTCGTCGACGAACCGGCAGGTGTTGCGCCATCGAAGATCCTCGCGTTCGTCGGCAGCGGCACGAACTGCCCACCTGTGCCCGTCACCGCGGCCTCCGCGGGAGCGGGTGGCGAGACCACCGCCAACGACGACCCCAGCAGCGCCACCAAGGTGACGACGGCCAGCACGACCCAACGAGAACGAACAGACAACGGCGACGTCGCGAACACGCGCAGAACCCCTCAACAGGTCGCAGCCAGCGGAGCCGCCCCCATGACGGCACTGTGCAACCACACAGCACGCTACGGAGCATCCCTCACCACTGCTCCCCCACTAGAGGGGGTAGAAAGTTCCGCGCTCGAACCGATACGCCTCCAGCTCTAGCGGATGACGAGGTCGTCGAGTCGCGCGCGGGTGTCGGTCATCCGGATGCCTTCCCGCGTCGCGGAACCGTTGAAGCTGTCCGCGCTGGAGTAGGCAACGGAGCCGCCGACGTAGACCTTGATCTTCGCGCCGTCGGCCCTGACCCGCACGGTCGAGCCGGGCTTGACCTCGCGGTCCAGTGCCTTGCCGATCTGGATGAACCGACCGTTGACGCGCTTGTAGACCTTCGCGTTGCCCTTGCCGGACCCGTGGACGTCGACCACGAAGTAGTCCTTCGCACTGCTCAGTCGCCACACCGGCCCCGAGCCCTTCGACGAGATCGTCGTCATCGTGAGGCTGATGTCCACCATGCGCTTCCCGGTGTCGACGGTGGCCGCGGATTCGCGGACACTCCCGGAGCTGGCACGGTAGGCGCGGCCACCAGTGATGCCGTACTTCACTCCGCCGACGGTCGAGTAGGACCGACCGTGCAGGTCCTTGCCGAGTCCGGTGATGAGGTCGGACCGATTGAACGAGTCGTAGCGGACCGCCGGAGCCGGCGTCACGACGTTCTGACCCTCACGGAGTCGCACACCGCGCAAGGCGGAGGTGATCGCCGCGGTGATGTGCACCTGTCCGACGTCGTTCGGGTGCTGGCCGTCCGGCCCGAGCATCGTCGCTTTGTCCCATCCGGTGGACGCATCGGCGATGATGACCGATCCGTCCTTCGGGTACTCCGAGACGACGCTCCGCAGGGAGCGGTTGTACCGGGCGACGTCAGCGTCGGTCAGTGGTGACGGGTACCGCGCGTAGCCCTTCGACGTCGACGGGGTGTCGAGCACGACGACGATCGTGGGCGGGAACGGCCCGGTGCCACGAACCCAGTCGATGAACCCTCGGACGTTCGCCCTGAACGTGGTCTCGGGGACGTGCCGGCCGACGTCGTTCTGGCTCCCGAGGTACGAGACGACCCCGTAGTCGCCGCGGTTCCACGTCGAGCGCGCACGGGCGAGGATCTGCGCCGTCGACGCCCCACTGATCGTCTCGTTCGACCAGAGTGCCGGGTCCGCGCCGAGGCCGTCACGGACCATCGCCGGGTACATCCTGCTCGGCACCGAACCAGAACCGGGTTGCACCTGCCCGAACGAGTGACCGTACGCGGCGTACCGCACACCGCGCAGCACCTCGTTGCCGGGCTCCGGAGCGGCCTGCGCGCCGCTCGGGAGGAGCGCGCCGATGACTGCGAGGACGACCGTCGCCGCCGTGATGACGACAGAGCGATGACCACGGGTCGTGCGCATGTGCGTCCCCTCCGGACGCTGCGTGCGCCACGACAGATGTGGGCGCACCGATCGCACCCCTGGCCCACGCTAGGACAGAAGCATGCTCAGTTTCTGCTCCCCGTTCGCGTGACACGCGAAGGGACGAGGACAGGGAGACCGCAGCTGAACACCCCCTCACCCACTCGCAGCGATGCCCGGCGACCAGCGCCGCCCGCCGCTGCCAGGATGAGCGCCGTGCGGAGACGATGGGTGGTGCTCGGTGGGATCGCCGCCGTCGCACTGGTCGCCGCCGGCACGGTGACCGCGGTGTCGGTGACGCACGCGCAGGCCGTGGCCCGGCGACTCCCGCCCGCGAGCGCATCCTCGGAGCAGGTCCTCCGCGTCTACCTCCGGGCCGCGACGGCGCACGACTGCGGCCTCACCGAGGCCCTCTCCGACGGCGCCTCGGACCCCACCGCTTGGTGCGGCGGACGGACCCCGTCCTCGTGGTTCGACGACCACCCGGACCTGCTCGGCTACCGGCACATCGGGGCGGTCTCACGACTGAGCGCGAAGGAGACGGGCCGGTCGGCGGAGGAGTGCATCCCGGTCGACATCACCGAGACGAACATGAACGGTGCCGATCCGGGCGTGCTGGCGGGGTGGCAGTTCTGCTTCCGCCACACCCCGCAAGGCTGGCGCCTGACCGACGAGGGCTACGGCTGATCGACCGGGCTCCGGCTGACGAACGACGGTGACGGACAACGATGACGACCGGCCAGCGAGCGCCTCGGCTGACCGCCGTCACCCGAGGAACGGGTCGACGACCGCCCAGGTCGCGTCCGGGTTCTCGAGGTGCGGCAGGTGGCCGGCGGCCGGCACCACGTGGAACTCCGCACCCGGGATCGCGGCAGCGACGGCGCGCCCGTACGCCGGGGTGACGACACGGTCGCTCTCGCCGAACACCACGAGGGTCGGCACGGCGACCGCACCGAGCCGCCCGAGCAGGGTCGGGTCGCTCATGGACCGTCCGGCGACGACTGCCATGGTCAGCCCGTTGGCCTGCTGCACCGCACGCTGCTCGTCGGTCATGGTGGCCGGATCGCGGTGTCCACGCTCGGGGTCGTGCCACGCGACCTCGGCGAGCCCGCGGGCATCGAGCGCGAAGAAGTCCGCGATGGGTTCACCCTCGACCACGGCGCCGACACCGTCGATGTCGACCACCGCGCCGACCACGCCGGAGTAGCGGTGGTCGGCAGCCGCGCGCAACGCCATCTCGAGCGCGAGCCACCCGCCGATGGACGAGCCGACGAGCACCACGTCGTAGAGCCCCTCGGCGACGAGTCCGTCGAGGTAGGACGTCGCGAGGGCCCCCACCGAGTCGATCTCGGCCGGTCGGTCGGTGCCGTCCCAGCCCGGGTGGGTCGGCGCGAGGACGTGGAACGACGGTGCGAGGTGCCGAGCGATCGCGGCGACCGTCTGCGGGCCACCGCCGCCGTGCAGGACGAGGGCGGTCCGGGGAAGCGGGGGAGGAAGTGGACATCTGCGCAACCTATCTCAACATGTTTATCTACGGATGTTGATACGGTAGCACCATGACGACGGACCTGGAAGCGCTCGGACAGGCGGTCAAGCGCGCGCAGTACCGCAACCACCGCGCGATGGACGGCGCCCTGCGCGACGCCGGGGTCTCCCTCGTCCAGTGGGATGCCCTCCGTGCGATCGACCGGATGCCGCACGCGTCCGGGCACGACCTCGCCGTCGCGACCTTCCAGAGCGACCAGGCGTTCGGCACGCTCGCGAACCGGCTCGTCGACCGCGGGCTCATCGCGCGGACCGCGGGGCGGGGGCGGCGGATCGAGCACTCGCTCACCGACGAGGGACGCGCCACCCTCGCGCACGGCCAGCGCATCGCCGCCACGGTCCTCGACGACCTGTTCGCACCGCTCGGCGAGCACGACCGGGCGACGCTCGCGACGGTCCTCGGGACGCTCCTCCGTGACGAGGCACCCCCCGTCACTCGGACGGCCTGACGCCCCTCAGCCGGCCGGCGGCACGATCTGCTCGAGCAGCCGGAGCACCCGCTCGCCGTCCACGGCCTCGGGGTCGAGCAGCCACTGCACCTGCAGCCCGTCCGACGCCGCGATGCTGAGTGACGCGAGGTCGACGGGGTCGAGGTCCGCCCGGATCCGCCCGGACGCCTGGTCCGCCTCGATCAACGCCGCGAGCTCGGCCCGCAACCGGGTGAACCGCTCGCGCATGAAGTCCCGGGTGGCCGGGTGGCCCTCCTGCACGGCGTCGGCCGCCAGCGTCGTGTAGAGCTGCACCAGCCCGGGCACCGCACGGTTCCGCGAGGCGCTCTCGCGCATGTCGCCGATCGCGGACTTCATCCGGTCGGGGGCGCCCTGCTCGCGGACCTCGTGCTCGCGGTAGACCGCGAGCAGCAGCTCGTCGCGGCTCGGGAAGTAGTGGCGCAGCGCGGCGTGGGTGATCCCGAGCGCTTCGGCGACGGATCGCAACGAGGACGCGTCGACGCCCTGGTCGGCGACCATCCGGATCGTCTCGTCGAGGATCTGGGTCCGACGCTCGGCTCCCTTGCGGTAGCCGCGTCGCGGCGTGGCCGCGTCGTCGTCGGGGTGCGTCATGCCCCCAACTTACCGCTGGAAGGTTTTTTCCGGGAGGCGCGGATCGCCGGGGCGCGGGACCATCCGGTCCGTCAGTGGCCGGCTTCGTCGTCGACCGTGTACTCGTCGACCGGCGCGGGGGCTCCGCCGACGAGTGCCTCGGTGATCCGTGCGAGGCACCGGGCGAGCACGTCGTTCTCGTCGGACGACAGGTCATCCATGACCCCGACCACGGCTTCGTGGAAGCGCGCGTAGGACGCGTCGATCTTCTCGGCCGCCTGGTCCGTCGGCTCGAGGACCTGGGCGCGACGGTCGGTGGGGTGCGGGGCGCGGACGAGGTCGCCCTTCTCGACGAGCCCGTCGACGATCTTCGTCACCGAGGCGTTCGACACCGCGAGCATCACGGCGAGGTCCTTCGGACTCATCGCCCGACCGTCCCGGTGCGCCTGGAGCATGTACCGCACGGCGAGGAACTCGTTCTTCGAGAGACCACTCTCGGACCGCGCCTGCTCGAGCTGCTGCTCCTCGGCGTGCTGCAACCGGAGGAGGGCCTCGAGCGCACCCTTCGCGGCACGCGTCCGGGGTTCCCGGGCGTAGAGGTGCATGTGCTCGCGGCGGACGACGGTCAACGGCATGTGGTCGGGTGTGCTCTCTGCCTGGTTCGGGTCGGGGATCTGGTTCGGACCGGTACGGCGCGGTCTAGGCGGCCGGGACCGAGAAGAAGTCGGCGTAGGACGGCTCGGCGCGGCCGGACAGCAGCGACGGGTCCTGGATGCGGCGCTGGACGTACGCGTCGATCACGGCGGGGTCGGTCAGCCCGACGCGCGTGTGCGTCCCGCTGAGCCGTGTCTGTCGCGGCATCCCGGTGTACGTGCTGTGCATTGCGATACCGCCCTTCGTCATCCGTGCTGTCCCGTGTGGACGTCAGAACTATTTCACGGAGTAAACGATCAGGGCAACGAACTGTTCGTGTTCTGTACGGTTAGCGCACCGAATTGTTAGAAGAACCGAACTACATCGGTGTCGTTCCGAGCATCGCCGCCGCCATCACCGCGACGGCGACCCCCATCGCGAGCGTCTCCACCAGGCCGAGCACCGGGGAGCGGTGCCGCACGCCGTCCCGCACCATCCGGGCGGTGAGGACCAGGTGACCGACCGCGAGGCCGGCCAGCACGAGGTGCCAGGTGACCCCGACGACACCGGCGTGCTCGTGCATGCCGGACATCCCGACGCCGGACGCGGCCGGGCCGCCCATCCCCCCGACCCCGAGCGCACCCATCGCGAGCAGGCCGAGCGCGGCGTGCAGTCGCCCGAACCGGCCGTGCGCCGAGGCGTCGCGACCCGCCGGGGCCGACCCGTCCCTCCGCGGCCCCGCCGCATCCGGACCGGTCTGGAACCGGTGCGCGGCCGCCACCGCGACGGCGAGCGCCGCGAGCACCACGAACCAGACGACGCCGGGCAGGACCCGTGGTGCGAACACGCCGTCGAGCATCGCCGCGACCATCACCAGCGCGGCGAGCACGTCGACCGCACGGCCGGGGCGCCAGGCCCCGACCGTGCAGCAGGCCCCGGCGGACGCCGGCACGATGGCGGCGAGCCCGAGCACGTCGGTCACGTCAGTGACCGTGCCCGTGGTCGTTGGTGGCCGCGTCGTGGGCGGCCTCGACCCCGCCGGACGCGTGGTGCGAGCAGTGCGACGCGGCCGTCGCGCCGATCGCCGCCGGCACGTTCAGCGCCGGGTTCCGCGGGAAGAACCCGTACGGCTTCAGCGTGAACTTTGCGTAGTCGACCGGCATCACGGGCCAGTCCTCGGGTCGCGGGAAGTGCGTCGGACCGAAGGTGTGCCACAGCACGATGTCCTCGCCGTCGAGCGACCGGTCGCCCTGGACGTACCGGGCCACTCCGTCGCCGCCGGGGTTCTGGTGCACGAAGTCTCCCGCGGCGAAGCGCTCCGCCGGGTCGTACTGCGTGACGTACAGGTGCTTCCGGGCGAACTCGGCACGGGACGCCACCGAGGACGAGTCGTCGGCGAGCAGCACCGGAGCGTCCTGCGGGTACAGCACGTAGCCGGTGGGACGGTCGAGGTGGTTGCGCTCCTCGGTGTTCGAGATGAACCACGTGCGGGCCTTCGACGCGTCGGCGAGCCGGCCGGACGTCGCCTCGGACGCGATGCGGGTCACGGACTTGGTGAAGGCGTTCCCGTGCTCGTTGCCGGGGCCGACCGGCACGCGGACGGCGTCGACCTCGTCCACGGCGTTCGACAGCCCGTCGACCATCATGTCGAGCCGCGCCGAGAACAGGTGCTGGTGGTACGGGGCACCGAGGCCGGGGGCGACCTCGGAGGCGTACGGGTAGTCCGCGCCGTCGTCGGAGCGTCCGGGGTAGGACGACGTGAAGAGCACACCGGTGAGCTTCGCCTCGCACTCGATCGTGCCGTCGAGGTACAGGTACCAGTAGAACCCGTAGTCGTAGTTGCCCACGGTCGTGAAGAACGAGATCACCAGGCGACGGGAACGACGGACCTCCTGCGAGCCGGTGTAGATGTCACCGTGCTTCCAGAGCGTGCCGAAGTCCTCCTCGTGCATGCAGATGCCGTTCCGGATGGTCTGCGGGTTCCCGAGTTCGTCGGCCAGCACGGCGTCGAAGTACCGGATCTCGCCGACGCAGTCGCAGCCGAGCTCGAGCGAGTTCGTGAAGCGTCCGAACAGGTACTCGCCGGTGTCGAAGTAGTTCTGCCAGAACCGCACCGGGGCCGGGTCGCCGTACGGCACGAGCATCTCGTCGATCGACGCCCGGTACACGATCGGGCGCAGCCGTTCGCCGTCCTGCCACGACAGCTGCCGGAGCACGAGCCCCTCGCGGGCGTCGAAGCCGACCTGGAACCGCCAGTTCGCCCACTCGACGAACTCGCCGTCGACGCGGAACGACGGTCCCTCGGGCTGGGTGATGACGATCGGCTTGAGGTCGAGCGGCTCGCCCTGCATCGCCGGGTCGTCGAAGTTGCCGGAGGTCGTCGGCACGGGCATCTCCGCCACGTCCACGATCCGCGTCACCGTGCGGTTCGCGGCGTCGACGTAGGCCGACAGCCCGTCGACGGGGTGCGCCCACACGTGGTCGGCGGGGTGGTCCTGCTTGAAGGCGAGGACCCGCAGGATGCGTCGGCCGACCTCCTCCGGGTAGTCGTAGTACCCGGCGGACAGCGGGACGCACTTGACCTCGTCGGCGGACAGGCCGCGCTTCGCCAGGGCGGCCACCCAGCGCTCGTCGGCGTTGGCGATCTCACCGACGGCGTCGAACTCCTCGATGAGGACCGGCAGCTGACCCCGGGAGCCGTCGAGGACGTCGGTCCGCAGCACCGCGCCGGTGGTGATCGACACGACACGGTCCGTGGAGCGACCGGTCGCCATGTCGAGCAGCATCACGCGTGCCGTGCGGTCCGGCAGGGGGCCGTCGCCGGCCTGCCATGCGAGGACCTCGTGCTTGGGCGGCTCCTCGAGGCCGACGTACGCGAAGCGGG
>NZ_BACZ01000372.1:1771-25038 GCF_000333375.1 Curtobacterium sp. B18 | reverse complement strand
CCAGTCCATCGGTGAGCCCCGTACCCAGCTGACGATGCGTACCTCCCACACGGGTGGTTCGGCGTCCGCCGACGACATCACCCAGGGTCTGCCGCGTGTCACGGAGCTCTTCGAGGCGCGTACCCCCAAGGGTGCGTCCCCGATCGCCGAGGCCCCCGGCCGCGCCACGATCGAGGACACCGACAAGGGTCGTCGCATCATCCTCACGCCGGACAACGGCGACGAGCCGTTCATCTACCCGGTGCTGAAGCGTGCGACGCTCCTCATCGAGGACGGGCAGCACGTCGAGCTCGGCGAGCAGTTCATCGCCGGCACCGTCGACCCGAAGGAAGTCCTCCGCGTCAAGGGTGTGCGTGAGGTCCAGAAGCACCTCGTCAACGGTGTGCAGGACGTGTACGGCTCGCAGGGCGTGCCGATCCACGACAAGCACATCGAGGTCATCGTGCGCCAGATGCTCCGCAAGGTCACCGTCGTCGACCACGGCGACACCGACCTGCTCCCGGGCGAGCTCGTGGACCGTTCGCGGTACAACGAGCTCAACCGTGCGGCGCTGCAGGAGGGTCGCAAGACCGCTTCCGCTCGCCAGGAGGTCATGGGCATCACGAAGGCGTCCCTCGCGACCGAGTCGTGGCTGTCCGCCGCGTCCTTCCAGGAGACCACCCGCGTCCTCACGCAGGCGGCCATGGAGGGCAAGCAGGACCACCTCGTCGGCCTCAAGGAGAACGTCATCATCGGTAAGCTCATCCCCGCCGGGACGGGCCTCAGCCGGTACCGTGACGTGGACGTGAACGCGACGGAAGAAGCGAAGGCGGAGCGGTACCCCAACCGCATCTTCGCGGACGACTCGTCGTTCTCGGACGCCGACCTGAGCTTCGTCGACTTCGACAGCTTCTCGTCGGACGACTTCACGCCGGGCACCTACAACTGAGCCTGAGCTCCACCGGAACGGCCCCCGCATCCTCGGATGCGGGGGCCGTTCCCGTCGGTGGCGGTCCGTCGTGACCCGTCGTCGGACGGGAGGCNCNNNNCNGNCCGGCNCCGCGCCNCCCGTCCGTCAGGTGGTGGCGTGACGGTTCAGACCGCGCGGTCCGCCCCGTTGTCGCGACCGGAACCGCGGCCGGTCTCGTCGACGAGGGAGAACAGGCTGAGGACGTTGCCGTCGGGGTCGCGGACGTCGAACCAGTCCACGGCACCGTCGACGCACTCCACCGGGCCGATGTCGATGCCGAGCGCGCCGATGCGCGCGTGCTGTGCGGCGACGTCGTCGACGCCGAAGCGGACGCTGACCGGGTTCTCCTCGGCGTCGGGGTCCTCGTAGAGCTGGATCCAGATGCCGCCGACCTCGTACTCGGCGATGCCCTCGTCGGGCTCGAGGTCCGGTTCGGCGCGTTCGAACACGGCGCCGTACCAGAGGCAGGACGCCTCGATGTCGGTGACGGGCAGCCCCACGGTCACACTCGTGATGTCCATGACTCATCTTGTCCCGCACGGGGCCGCACGTCGAGGGCTTTCCGCCGTCGGTTCCGCGACTCCCTGGCAGGCTGGGCGGATGGCAACGCTGCGCGAACGGATCACCGCCCCGGCCCACGTCGAGCTCCCGGTCCCCATCGCCGGGCTGACCTTCCGAGCGGCGACCCGTGACGACCTGCCCGCGGTGCACGGTGTCGCGGTGGCGGCGGCTGCGGTCGACGACCCCCACGCTCGTCCCTCCACAGCGAGCCTCGAGCGGACGTTCTCCACGGAAGGGCTCGACCTCGAGCGCGACACGCTCGTCGGCATCGATCCTGGTGGGCATGTGCAGGCCTACGGCATCGTCATCGACGTCCCCTCCCGGGTCACCGCTGCTCGGGTGGTGCTCGAGGGTGCGGTCCATCCGGTGCTCCGCGACCGGGGGATCGGCCGACGGGTGCTCGCGTGGCTCGTCGGACGTGCGCGGCAGCACCTCGCCGCGCTCGATCTCGACCTGCCGGCGACGATCTCGATCGGCGCGCCGCAGGGGTCCGGCGCCCTCCGGCTGGCGGCCCGCGCAGGGCTCGAGCCTGTCCGGCACTGGGTCGACATGCAGGTCGTGTTCGACGAGCGCGGCGACGTGGAGCTCCCGCCGATGCCCGTCGGGTACCGGCTCCGCCCGATCACGCCCGACGACATCGAGCCGCTCCGGCACGCGAAGAACGACGCCTTCCGCGACCACTGGGGATCGCAGCCGATGGTCGCGTCCGACTGGCACGGGTTCCTCACGGCACCGATCGCCCGGCTCGACCTCGGCCGGGTCGTCGTCGACCCCGCCGGTGCGATCGTGGCGTTCGCCCTCGTCGAGGTGGACCCGGACGGTTTCGCAGCGCGCGGCCGGTCGTACGGGTACGTGCACTGGGTCGGCGTCGTCCGCGGCGCCCGGGGCACGGGGCTGGCGCCGATCGTCCTCGACGCCGTGCTGCGGGGCATGCAGGGCGACGGACTCGACGCCGCGGTCCTGCACGTCGACGCCGAGAACCCGAGCGGCGCGGGCCGGATCTACGAGCGGCTCGGCTTCGTCGCCGGACCCGTGCACGTCACCGCGTCGACGTCCCTCTGACGGGGGTCACCCGTGCCGACCGTCCGATGCGGTGCAGGCATCTCGATACCCGCGGGTACCCCTGCACTGGGGCCACGGAAAACCCCCTCGCCCCCTCGTTGTGGGACTGCGGCGGCCGATCCGTGCCGACGTAGCGTGGTCGGGCGCCGAACCCCACCGGCGCTCGTCCCCACGACCCCCGCGCGACCCGAAGGAGGCTCCGCAGCTCATGGCCACGCTGTCCGAGATCCTCATCCTCAACGGAGCCCTCCCGATCGAGCACCTCGACTCGATGACCGGCGACGAGGAGATCGACGACCGGTCGATCCGCTCGCTCGTCGACCAGGGCCTCGTCAGCGAGGCGCAGTACATCACCGCCCGTGCCGCGTCGAACAACTCCAAGACCGTCCCGCTGACGGACTACCCGGTCGACGGCACCGCGGTGTCGATGCTCCCCGCGGCGCTCTGCCGTCGGCACGGGGTGCTCGGCGTCGGGTTCGAGGGCGAGGTCCTCGTGCTCGCGATGGTGAACCCGACGAACGTCCTCGCGATCGACGACGCCCGGACCGCCTCCGGTCGCCCCGTGAAGCCGCTGCAGGTCGAGGAACGTGACCTCGCCGCCGCGCTCGACCGCTACCTGCGTGCCGACGACGAGCTGAACGACCTGACCTCCTCGCTCGAGGAAGAGGCGTCGGCGCAGACGCAGCAGCAGGTCGACCTGACCGACGGCGCCCTCGACGACGTCCCGATCGTCCGGTTCGTGAACCTTCTCGTCTCCCAGGCCATCCAGGACCACGCGTCCGACATCCACATCGAGCCCGGCGAGCACGAGGTCCGCGTCCGGTACCGCATCGACGGTGTGCTCCACGAGATGGCGCCGGCGCCGAAGAACATCCAGAACGGCGTCATCAGCCGGCTCAAGATCATGAGCGACATCGACATCGCCGAGCGTCGGAAGCCGCAGGACGGCCGCATGTCGGTGCGGCACGGCGGTCGGCAGATCGACCTCCGCGTCGCGACCCTCCCCACCGTCTGGGGCGAGAAGGTCGTCATGCGGATCCTCGACAACACGAACACGTCGATGTCCCTCAAGGAACTCAACCTGCTCGAGCAGAACTTCCAGGCGTACCAGCGGTCCTACTCGAAGCCCTACGGGATGATCCTCGTCACCGGGCCGACCGGGTCCGGCAAGTCGACGACGCTCTACACGACCCTGAACGCCGTCGCCCGTCCCGAGATCAACGTCATCACCGTCGAGGACCCGGTCGAGTACCGGATGGCCGGCATCAACCAGGTGCAGGTCAACCCGAAGGCGGGCCTGACGTTCGCGTCGGCCCTGCGGTCGATCCTCCGGTCGGACCCCGACGTCGTGCTCCTCGGTGAGATCCGCGACCACGAGACCGCGCAGATCGCGATCGAGGCCTCGCTCACCGGCCACCTCGTGCTGTCCACGCTGCACACGAACGACGCCCCGTCCGCGGTGACACGGCTCACCGAGATGGACATCGAGCCGTTCCTCGTCGGGTCCGCCCTCGACTCCGTGGTCGCCCAGCGTCTGGCGCGCCGGCTCTGCGACCGCTGCAAGGCGCCCGCGCAGTACACACCGGCACAACTCGTGGCGCTCGGTTTCGTCGCGGACCAGGACTCCGCCGTGCCGGAGTTCTTCGGCCCGGTCGGCTGCGCCGTCTGCTCGAACACCGGGTACCGCGGCCGCATCGCCCTGCACGAGGTCATGACGGTGACCGAGGAGATCGAGCGCCTCGCCGTGTCGCGCGCCTCGAGCGCCGAGATCGGCCGCGTCGCCCAGCAGCAGGGCATGCTCACCCTCCGCCAGGACGGGTGGGAGAAGGTCAAGCTCGGCATGACGAGCATCGACGAGATCCTGCGCGTGGTCGCGTAGGCGTGGGAGTGGGACGATGACCGATTCCGTCTACGACATCTCCGTGCCCGGCGACGAGCCGGTCGCCGGATGGCACCCGGGACGCCCCGGCACCGAGGTCGGCGGGCGCCGGGCCGCACGGCTCGCGGCCGCAGCGGCCCAGCAGCCGACGTCGCCGGCCGTGGAGGCGCAGCCCGCCCCCGCCTCGGCCGCGCCGGTCTACGACCTGTCGGGTGACACCGCGTGGCCGGCGCCGTCCGCGACCGCGCCGGGCACCGCGTCCGGACCGCAGCCGTCCCTCGCGAACGGGTCCTGGCCGGCGCCGTCCGGCGACCCCGTCGCCGTGCCGGTCGCGCAGCCGCACACCCGACCCGCGACGCCGTCCGCAGCCGTCCCGCCGTCGACCGCGTCCTACGGGTACGCCGACGCGGCGACGCAGCACCTGCCGGTCGTGCCCGCCGAACCGACCACGATCCTCCCGACCGTCGCCACCACGGCCACCCGCGTGCCGGCGCCCGCCGGGCACGACGAGATCAACTTCACCCGCCACGCGCGCGAGGTCGCGGACCCCGACCTCATCACCGCGCTCGCCCAGGTCGTCTACCAGGGCGCGTCGGACCTGCACCTCACCGCCGACGCCGCACCCACCGTGCGCGTCGACGGCTCCCTGCGTCCCGCCGTCCCGGGCGGCCCCTGGGCCCGGAACAAGGTGATCGCCGCACTCAAGACCCTGCTCTCGGTCGAGCAGGCCGGACAGTTCGACCACGAGCAGGAACTCGACTTCGCCTACTCGCTGTCCCCCGAGTACCGCTTCCGCGTGAACTACTACCAGCAGCGCGGCAACTGGGGCGCGGCGTTCCGCATCATCCCCACGAAGATCAAGACCCTCAAGCAGCTCGGGATCCCCGAGCACGTGGGGGAGTTCGCCAAGCTGCCGCGCGGACTCGTGCTCGTCACCGGACCGACCGGATCCGGCAAGTCGACCACCCTCGCCGCGCTCATCGACCTCGTCAACGAGACCCGTGCCGACCACATCGTCACGGTCGAGGACCCGATCGAGTTCATGCACGACCACAAGAAGGCGATCATCAACCAGCGCGAGGTCGGCGCGGACACCCACTCGTTCGCCGCCGCCCTGAAGCACGTGCTGCGGCAGGACCCCGACGTCATCCTCATCGGCGAGCTCCGCGACCTCGAGACGATCTCCGTCGCCCTCACCGCCGCCGAGACCGGACACCTCGTCTTCGCCACCCTGCACACCCAGAGCGCACCGGGCACGATCGACCGTGTCATCGACGTCTTCCCGCCGCACCAGCAGGGACAGATCCGGACGCAGCTCGCCTCGACGCTCGAAGGCGTCGTCTGCCAGACCCTCGTGCCGAAGGCCAACGGCGCCGGCCGGGTCGTCGCCACCGAGATCATGAAGACCACCCCGGCCATCGGGAACCTCGTGCGCGAGGGCAAGACCTACCAGATCACCTCCGCCATGCAGGCCGGACGCGACATGGGCATGCACACGATGGACCAGGACCTCGCCGAACTCGTCAACGTCGGCACCGTCACGCGTGCCGCCGCGATGGAGAAGGTCCACGACCACGAGGGCTTCGACCGCCTCGTGCAGCGCGTCGAGTCCCCGTCCGACTCCTCCGCCGCCGCGATCGCCGCATCCGAGATCGACTTCGGCGACAAGTACTCAGGAGGCCACTGATGTCGCTCGCCTACGACTACCGGGGGCGCGACGGCGCCGGCAAGCTCGTGAAGGGGCGGCTCGACGCGTCCTCCGAAGGAGCGGTCGTCCAGCGCCTGCGGGGCATGGGGGTCTCGCCGATCGCCATCACCGAGGCGAAGCCCGGCACCGGGTTGCAGACCGAGATCAAGATCCCCGGGTTCGAGAAGGGCGTGGGGCTCAAGGACCTGGCGATCATGTCGCGGCAGGCATCGACCATGCTGACCTCGGGCCTCTCGCTGCTCCGGGCGCTGTCGATCCTGGCCGACCAGACCGAGAACAAGAAGCTGAAGGTCATCCTCGGCAAGGTCCGCGACGACGTCGAGCGCGGTGTCTCGTTCTCGGAGGCCGTGGCGAAGTACCCGGTCGACTTCCCGCCGATCATGATCAACATGATCCGGGCCGGCGAGACCGGTGGCTTCCTCGACCAGGCGATGGACTCCATCGCCACGAACTTCGAGAAGGAGCACAAGCTCCGGTCCACCATCAAGTCGGCGATGACCTACCCCGTGGTCGTGCTCGTGATGTCGCTGCTCGCGGTCGTCATCATGCTCATCTTCATCGTGCCGATCTTCCAGGACATGTTCTCGAGCCTCGGTGGGAAGCTGCCCGTGCCGACGCAGATCCTCGTGTCGATGTCCCATGCGATGCGCTGGCTCGGACCGGTGCTCGCCGTCGCCGTCGTGGTGGGGTGGCTCTGGTACCGCGCGAACAAGAACACCGATCGCTTCCGGGCGTTCCGCGACCCGTTGATGATGCGGCTACCCGTCTTCGGTCCGCTCACGAAGAAGATCGTCATCGCCCGGTTCGCGCGCAATTTCTCGAACATGATCGGTGCCGGCGTGCCCATTCTTCAGGCATTGCAGATCGTCGGCGAAGTGTCGAACAACTTCGTCGTGCAGAAAGCCCTCGAGCGCGTCGGTGAAAGCGTTCGAAAAGGTGAGTCGATTTCTGCTCCACTCGCGAAGGAAAAAGTGTTCCCGAGCATGGTCTCGCAGATGATGGCCGTCGGCGAGGACGCCGGATCCCTCGAGGTCATGCTCGAGAAGATCGCGATCTTCTACGACGCCGAGGTCGAGGCGACGACCGAGTCCCTGACTGCGCTGATCGAGCCGTTGCTCATCGCGTTCCTCGGTGTCGTGGTCGGCGGGATGATCATCGCGCTCTACCTGCCGATCTTCGAGATCACGTCCCTGGTCAAGTAGGAACCAGTTTCCGCTACCCCTCGTGCGGGGGCGGGAATGCCCCCGCTGCCCCCGGGAGTGGGGGTATTTCCTTGCCCCCTTGCCCCCCGTTCTCGGGATTATGCCCGGAATTGGCCCTGAATACTCTTGTCAGCGGCGGCCGAGCAAGCCCCGAACAATCTTCCGATCGCATTCCCGAAAGAATGGAACAACCATGTACTTCGCGCTCATGGGCAAGCTCGACGCTCGCCGCAAGGGACTCCTCGCCGAGGACGAGAAGGGCTTCACGCTCATCGAGCTCCTCGTCGTCGTGATCATCATCGGCATCCTCGCCGCGATCGCCATCCCGGTCTACCTGAACGTCCAGAACAACGCGAAGGACGCCTCGGTCAAGTCGGACCTCGCCAACGCGAAGACCGCGGTGATCGCGTACCAGACCGACAAGAACGGTGCCCTGCCGGCCGCGACCGACTTCAACTCGTCGACGCTCGGTCAGTACGGCTGGACGCAGAGCACGGACAACACCCTGGTCTACAAGACCACCGGCACGGGAACGACCGCAGGCTTCTGCATCAACGGCACCGGTGCGACGAAGAACCCGTTCAACATCACGGACAAGACGTCTGCCGCCACCGGGTCCTGCTGACCTGATCGATCGCTGAAGGGGCGGTTCGTCGAGCGACGGACCGCCCCTTCGCTCACCCGAACACCGACCAGGAGGTGACCATGATCCAACGACTGCGGAACGTCCTCAGCCCGCGCGACGAGCGCGACGCCGAGGCCGGCTTCTCGATCATCGAGGTCATGGTCGCGATGATGGTGTTCGCGGTGATGTCGGTGGGCATCGCCTACGGCATCGCCAACACCCTGCAGCTCACCCAGACGACGCGTGGTCGAGAGACCGCGGTCGCACTCGCGTCGCAGGACATCGACACCCTCCGGCAGACCGCTGCGGCGTCGACCGGGGGGATCTTCAACGTGGTCAGCAAGGCGGGGGCCGACAACACGAAGACGGTCGGCAACGTCGAGTACAAGATCGACCGGTCGGTCTCGTGGGTGCAGAGCGACGGCGCGACCGGTGCGTGCGGGTCGTCGACCGGCAAGCTCGCGTACAAGAGCGTCGTCGAGACCGTGAGCTGGCCCAGCCCGCGCAGCGGCGGGACGAGCTCCACCTCCGTGACCTCGGCCATCGCACCGAGCGACGCCGTGACCGATCCCGGGTACGGCACGCTCATCATCTCGGTCGCGACGGCGTCCGGCGCCCCGAACGCGGGGGTCGGGATCACCGTCACCCCGGTGTCCGGCGGCGGCGGTTCGGCGCTCACGACGCCGGTCCGGCCGACCGACGCGCAGGGCTGTTCCTACGCGGTCAACGTCGCCCCCGGGGACTACACCGTCACCGCGAACACCACCGGCGGCATCGACACGGGCCAGGCGCAGCCGTCATCGCAGTCGCCGATCACCGTCTCCGCCGGCGCGAGCTCGCCGGTCCCGTTCGTCTACGACCGTGCGAGCCAGCTGACGCTGCAGTACGCCAAGGACTACAACGCAACGCTCCCCACGAACATGGTGACGGTGCTGTCCTCGACGGTCGGCGGTCTCGACACGATGAAGCCGTGGGACGTCACGAGCACCTCCCTCGTCGTCACGTCGGCGTCCACGCCGAGCATGCCCGTGTTCCCCTTCACCTCGGGCTACACGGTGTACGCGGGCCCCTACTCGAACAGCCCGGCGTCGTCGTCGAGCTGCCTCAGCCCGAACCCGGCGGCCTGGTCCACCCCGAACCCCTCGGGAGCCATCGGTGTGGCACCCCGATCGGTCGCGACCTCACCGGGGACGGCATCCTCCGCCTCCGTGATGATGGGCGTCGCGACGGTGAAGGGCGTCAAGGGTCGCTACGTCACCGCGGTGTCGTCCTCGAGTCCCGCAGCGGGCGACCCGGGGTGCTCCGCCGGCATGACGATGAAGTTCCCGGTGTCGGCGGCCGACACCGCGACGATCGCCCTGCCGTTCGGCACGTGGACCCTCTACTCCGGAACGACGTTCGGCGCGACGACCAAGAACGAGATCGCCTCGAACGCCTCGAACGTGAAGGCCGTCACGAGCGGCAGCGTCAACCAGAAGACCGCGCTCGTGGTCATCAGCTACGACAACACCCTCACGCTCGATCCGAGAGGACAGACGTCGTGACCCGGGTCCTCCGCCGACTGCACTCCGACGAGTCCGGCGTCTCGCTGTCCGAGCTGCTCGTCGCGATGAGCGTGGCGATGATCATCCTCGTCGCCGTCGGCGGGTTCTTCACCGCCACGCTCCGGGCCGGTTCGACGAACACGACGTCCGACCAGAACGCACGGTCGGCCTCCATCGTGATGAACTCGATGACCCGCTACGTCCACGCTGCGAGCCTGCTGCCGAAGTCGGACGGCAGCTACGCGGCGGCGTTGACCGAAGCCGGGCCGACCCGGACGACCTTCTTCGCCTACATCAACCTCGACGGCAACAGCACCGACAAACCCGTGCAGATCCGCTACTCGCTGAACGCGGCGAAACGGATCGTCCTCGACCAGTGGGACGGCACCGCCAACAACGGCTTCTGGACCTTCCCCGCGACCACCCAGACGCCCACCCGCAGCACCGTCGTCGGCGGTCCGATCGCATCGCCCACGGTCGACGGTGATCCGCTGTTCGAGTACCTGGGTGCCAACGGCGGACCGATCGCGACGCAGGCCGACGGCACGCTCGCCACCACCCAGCTCGGCAACGTGCGGGCCGTCCGTGTGAACCTCGAGCTCGGCTCGTCGACGGCGGGTCTGTCCGGCAACACCCACATCCAGAACACCCTCTACCTCTTCAACGTGGTCTACGGGACGAGCACCGGAGGGACCCCGTGAGGCGCATCCGTGCACTGCTGGACCGGGCGGATCGTGACGAACGCGGGATGATCCTCGGCAACGTGCTCATCTTCGGCACCGTCATGATGCTGCTGGTCGCGACGATGATCGCCGTCTCGACGTCCGGCGCCGTGAAGTCCGCGACCGACCGCAACTTCCAGAACGCCATCGCTGCCGCGTACGCGGGGCTGGCGGACTACCAGTCGAAGCTCTCGAACGACAACGGGTACGCGCTCTACGGCAACGGCGATGCGCAGTTCAGCAAGGACAGCGGCTCGAGCTTCACCGGTCTGAACGGCAACGACGCGTTCTCGACGTGGGCGAAGGTGGTCGGCTCGACGGACCAGTGGTACCGGTACGAGGTCGACAACTCGAACTACTCGGCGAAGGGCGTCCTCAAGGTCCGGGTGACCGGCAAGTCCGGCGGCAGCGTGCGGTCCCTGGTGGCCAACCTCAAGGGCGACGGGTTCATCAACTACCTGTACTTCACCAACTACGAGTCGTCGAACCCGGCGATCACCGGCAGCACCTGCACCACGATGTACCAGTGGCAGAGCGGATCGAAGTGCCAGGCCGTCCAGTTCGCCGGGACCGACGTCCTGAACGGGCCGATCCGCACGAACGACGTGTTCACCGCCGCGTGCTCCACCGTGTTCAACGGGACCGTCGAACAGCACGACACGACCGTCCGCCCGTCCAGCGGTTCGTGCAGCGGTGTCTTCAACGGCGGTGCTGCGACGGCGGTGCCGTACCTCGGCCTCCCCGCGCTGAACTCGAACATGTCCCAGGAGACCCGGACGGACCTCCCGACCTCCGTGCCGCGTCCGGGGTGCCTGTACACGGGCCCCACCAGGGTGTCGTTCCTCGGCAACGGCAAGATGACCGTCTGGTCGCCGTGGTCCAAGGCGACCCAGATCCGGGTGATCGCATCGACCGGTGAGGTCAAGGAGACGACCGACGTCGCGAAGTCCGCCGCACTGTGCGGGACCGTGTCGGACCTGCAGAGCGCCGCCGGGGCGACCATCCCGACCCTGCCGGCGAACCTCATGTACGTCCAGGACGTGCCGACGGCCAGCAACGACGTCAACTCCTGGGCCGCGAACACGTACCCCTCGAAGTACACGAACACGTACTGCACGACGACGGTCACCGTGCGCTCGAACGGGACGTCGACGACCACGGCGAACCAGCCCTTCAGCAACGGGCAGGGCTTCCCGGCAGCGGGCGAGTGGATCAACGGCGGGTCCACCGGCTCGTACTCGCAGACGGGTTCGGCGTCCGACACCTACAGCTGCTCGGCGGGGGACGTGTTCGTCAGCGGAGCGTTCAGCGGTGCGATGACCATCGCGTCGTCCGGCACCATCTGGGTCACGGACGACGTCACCTACGTCAGTGCGACGAACGACATCCTCGGTCTGGTGGGTCAGAACGCCGTCGAGGTGTACAACCCGGCGCGCTGCACCTCGTACCCGACCGTCTACCAGCGCGGTGTCGGCTACGTCACCGACACCACGCGCTGCAACTCGAGCGGCGTCGGACTCCTCAATCGCTCCGGTGGGAACTCGCTCACGATCAGTGCGGCGATCGCGAGCAACGCCGGGACCTTCTGGAACCAGAACTACGACATCGGGTCGAAGCTGGGCGTGCTCAAGGTCATCGGCTCGATCGCGCAGAACTGGCGCGGGCCCGTCGCGACCACGGGCGGCACGGGCTTCTCGAAGAACTACGTCTACGACCAGCGCCTGCTGACCACGGCGCCGCCGAAGTTCCTGCAGCCCGTCTCGACCTCCTACGGGGTCACCACGCAGGTCGAGGTGCAGGCGGCGTTCAAGCCGGACGGCTCGTGCGCGACCACCAGCACGGGGGCGTGCAGGTGAACGGCGTGCGCGAGTTGCTGCCGGTCGTCGTCGTCCTCGCCGGTGTCCTCGGGCTGCTCGTCGGCTCGTTCCTGAACGTCGTCGTCCACCGCGTCCCCGCGGGTCTCTCCGTGGTGTCCCCGCCGAGCGCGTGCCCCGGGTGCGGACACGCGATCCGTCGTCGGGACAACGTGCCGGTGCTGTCCTGGCTGCTCCTCCGCGGCCGGTGCCGTGACTGCGCGGAGCCGATCTCGCCCCGGTACCCGATCGTCGAGCTCGCGACCGCACTCCTGTTCGTGGTCGTCGCGGCGGTCGCGGTGTCCGGCCCGGTGGTGATCGGCACGATCCCCGTCCCGGCCGCCCAGGCGGTGCTCCTCGCGGCGCTGCTGTACCTCATGGCGATCTCCGTCGCCCTCGCACTGATCGACATCGAGACGCACACCCTGCCGAACGCGATCGTCTACCCGTCCGCCGTGGTCCTCGCCGCCCTGCTGGTCGTCGCCTCCGTGCTGAGCGGTGACTTCGGCGCCCTCGGCCGGGCCGGCATCGGGGCGGTCGTCCTGGGCGGTGCGTACCTCACGCTGGCGCTCGCCGTCCCGGGCGGGATGGGACTCGGCGACGTCAAACTCGCGGTCGTCCTCGGACTCGTCCTCGCGTACCTCGGATGGGGACCCCTCGCAGTGGGTGCTTTCGGTGCCTTCGTCGTCGGAGGTACCGTCGCGATCGCGCTGGTCCTCACCCGGCGCGCCAGGTGGCGTGGCGGCGTGCCGTTCGGCCCGGCGATGTTGGCCGGTGCCTGGATCGGCATCGTCTTCGGCCACGGCGTCTGGACCGCGTACCTCGGGGTCCTCGGACTCGCCTGACACCTCCTCCGACCACTCCTCGACGAAAGCAGCATCATGGGCAAGAGCATCGTGGGCATCGACATCGCGGGATCCTCGATCCGCGCGGTCGAGGTCGCGAACGCCGACCGCGCACGCCCGACCGTCCTGCGGTTCGCCGAGGTCCCGACGCCGCCCGACGCCGTCAGCCGCGGGGAGGTGCTCGAGCCGAACACGGTCGCGTCGGCGCTGCGCTCGCTGTGGTCGATCGGGCGGTTCCGTTCGCGTGACGTCGTGCTCGGCATGGGCAACCAACGCGTCCTGTCCCGCGACCTCACCGTCCCCGCGGCGCCGCTCGCCCAGATCCGCGAGAGCCTGCCGTTCCAGGTCCAGGACATGCTCCCGGTCCCCGTCGGTGACGCGATCCTCGACTTCTACCCGACCGCCGAGGCGACGGGCGAGAACGGACCCGTCGTGCACGGTCTGCTCGTCGCGGCGATCAAGGACGCCGTCCTCGCGAACGTCAAGGCCGCACAGCTGGCGGGCCTGAACCCGGTCGGCGTCGACCTCATCCCGTTCGCCCTGACCCGGGTGCTCGTCGGACGACCCGGGCTGCACGGCACCACGGCGCTCGTCCAGCTCGGGGCGGACACCACGACCGTGGTCCTCGTGACCGACGGCGTCCCCCAGTTCGTGCGGATCATCCCGACGGGCGGGAACGACGTCACGAAGACGCTCGCCGCCGCGCTCGACATCGAGTTCGGACAGGCCGAGGTCGTGAAGCGGCACCTGGGCATCGGTGGGGACGCGCGCACGCCTGACGACGTGCGTGCCGTGACGGTGATCACCGACGCCGTCACCGAGCTCATCTCGAGCCTGCGCAACACCATCAGCTACTTCGTCAACACGCGCCCTGGTGACCGCGTCGAGCGCATCGTCCTGGTCGGTGGTGGGGCTCGCCTCCAGGGACTGCCGGAAGCGCTCGCCGCACACACGCACCTCCCCGTCCAACGCGGCTCCGCGTTCACCGGCGCCAACCTCGCGCGGTCGATCCCGGTGCAGGACGTGACGGACCACGAAGACGCGATCGCCGTCGCCTACGGGCTGGCAGTGGGGAGCCGAGCAGCATGACCGCCACGGACATCCGGGCCACGGTGCCCGATGAGGCCGTCGGAGCCGGACGCGGCAGCACCGCACGCGGTGGTCGGCCTTCGGTCGCCTCGATCGCGGGCCGCGAGCCTCGGGTCGACCTCCTGCCGCCCGAGGTGCACGCCGAACGGCGCGAGCGGGCGATCGCCCGGCGGGCCTGGCTCGGCGTGATCGTCGCCGCCGCGGTCGCGGCTCTGGCCACGGGGGGTGCCTACGTCCACCAGCTCGAGACCGCGCAGTCGTACCTGTCCGCCCAGAACGAGACGACCTCACTCCTGCAGCAGCAGCAGCGCTACTCCGAGGTCCGCTCGGTCGAGAACGACACGGCCCTGCTCGAAGCTGCACAGTCGGTCGGCGGCTCCACCGAGATCGACTGGAGCTCGACGCTCGCGCAGCTGAAGTCGGTGCTCCCCGCCGGCGTCTCGATCACGGCGATGACGATCGACTCCGCCGACGCCACCGAGTCGTTCGCGCAGTCCACGGTCCCGTTGCAGGGATCGCGCGCGGCGACGATGCAGTTGACGATCCAGAGCCCGGGCATCCCGTCGGTCCCCGACTGGACCGCACGGCTCTCGCAACTCCGCGGGTACGTCGACTCGACGATCACCTCGGTCTCGCTCGAAGAGGACACCGGCCAGTACTCGGCGACCATCCAGGCACACCTCGGCGCGAAGGCGTTCGACGGCAAGTACACGAAGGACGGATCGAAGTGAACAAGAACCGTCTCTCCCTCATCATCGCCCTCGCAGCGACGCTGGTCGTCCTCGCGGGTGGGTGGTTCCTCGGCGCGCAGCCACAGCTGGCGCAGGCGTCCGACAACACCGCGCAGCAAGCCGACATCGACGCGACGAACGCGAAGAACCGCGCCGAGCTCCGCCGACTCGAGACGGCGTACACCTCGCTCGACGCGACCGAGGCCGAACTCGCCGATCTGCGCGCCTCGGTCCCGGCATCGACCGACACCGCTTCGCTCCTCGACCAGTTCAACGGTGCCGGCGCCGCGAGTGGGGTCACGGTCACGTCGATCACCATCGGGGACCCGAAGGCGTACACGCCGGTGACCTCGGCTGCGTCGGCGACGGCGTCCGCGACCGCCGCTCCGTCGGCCTCCCCGTCGGCGTCGTCGTCGGCTTCGCCCGCGTCCGCACCGACGGCAGCGGCGACGCCCGACGCTCCCGCCCCGCACAGCGACGCACAGATCACGGCTTCGAACTTCGTCGTCGTGCCCGTGACCGTGGCGGTCAAGGGTTCCTACGACCAGGCGATCGGCTTCACGAAGGCCGTGCAGAACGGCGATCGGCTGTTCCTCGTGAACGGTCTCGCCGCGACGAGCTCGGACTCCGGTGGCGATCCGATGACGGACCAGTCGTGGTCGCTGTCGGGCTACGTCTACGTGCTCGCAGACCCCGCCGCGACCAACTGAACCGACCCCCACCAACTGGGGTCCGACGCGCCACGCCGAACCCTCTTCCGTCCGGCCTCCGGCTGTGCCTACGATGCTCCCGAGCCCGCATTCGCGGCAGCTCATCCCTCTCTCGAACGGCCGCTCGAAATGGCCGTTCCTCGTCGTGCCCGGAGTCGCGCGTGTTGGCTGGAATCGTGGAGTTCCTTGGTTGGTTCGGAGCTGTAACCGTCCTTGCGGGTTACTTGCTCTTCTCGATGGGCAAGCTCCCGAACGGCCCGGTCTACCAGCTGTTCAACCTCGTGGGCGGGCTCGCCGTGGCGATCAACGTCGCCGCCCACCACGCGATCCCGTCGACGATCGTCAACGGCATCTGGGCGATCGTCGCCGTCGTCGTCCTGGTCAAGATGGCGCGGGCCGAGCGGGCTGCGAAGCGCGGCGCTCCGGTGACCGAGGCGCCGGTGCTCCACACCGAACCGCCGGCGACCACGGCGGTCCTGCCGATCGTCGGGCCGGCACTGCGTGACCACGAGGCGGAGGCGACGCTCCCCGTGACACCCGCGCCGCGCCTCCAGGACGCGCCGCCGGCGACTGCCGACACGACCACGACCGCCGACCGGGCCACGGTGACGGCCTCCGCGGCCACCGAGCCCGCCGCGCCGACCGCCGCCGCACCGATGACGGAGTCCATCCCGGTGATCACCGCGACCATCGCGCTGGCCCTGGTCGCCGCGGCGCAGGAACACGCGGACAGCGCGGCGCAGGACCAGACTGAGCAGGACCACGGGGCGCAGGACGACGCGGAGCAGCGGGACCCGGCGGCGCAGGGCCACGCGGACCACGCCGCGCACCCGCACGTCGACGAGCCGCAGCACGCAGCCAGCGCCAGCATCTGAGGCCCGCCAGCGATACGATCACCGCATGTCCCGGTGGTTGATCGCGACGATGACGTCGATCCTGTTCATCGCGCTCGTCATCGCGGTGACCGGCTTCGAGGCGCTCCTCGCCGACGTCGAGGTCATCTCCCAGCCCGACGCCACGCCGTACCTCGGCCCCGCGATGGTGCTCGGCGGTGCGGTGGTGGTGTTCCTCGCCACGGCGGTCGGCTCCCGCGAGGGCAACCCGGGCGTCACGGGCCTCGTGGCCGCGGCGACGAGCTACCTCGTGATGCTCGGCGTCGGTGCGGTCGGTTACAGCCTGATCCGCTCCGACCTCACCGAGCTGGTCGTCTTCCCCGCGGGGTACGCGCTCGGCCCGTTCGTCGTCGGGTCGGTCGTGGTGGCGCTGGTGTGCGTCGTCGGCGGGATCGCCGTGACACGGCACCAGTCGCGCTCGTCGGGGGTCCGCCCCGAGCCCGGCGATGACGGTGCCCGCCGGTAGTCTTCCAGCAGCACCAGAGGACGACGGGGGACCGATGACCGACCAGCAGCAGGCCGACGGATGGGGATCCGTCCCGGCAGTGGACTCGATCCGCGGCACGCAGGACGCACCGCCGGCGGGCGCGAGCGGACCGCAGCCGTTCCGGCGGGGCACGCCTCGGCGCCGACTCGGTCGCGGACCGCTCATCGGCATCATCGCCGGCGGCGCCGCCGGCGTGCTCCTCCTCGTCGCCGGCGTGGTCGGCTACTCGGTCGGCACGTCGACGCACGCGCCCGACCGGCCGGTCCGCGCCTTCCTCGACGACCTCACCGCAGGCCGTGTCTCCGACGCGCTGGACGCCGCGGGCATCGACCACGACGAGCGCGACCTGCTCCTCACCGACGCCGCCTACGCGAAGGCGAAGGACCGCATCACCGGGTACCGGATCGCGGCCACGCGTGACGACGGCGACACCGCGACGGTCACGGCGTACCTGCGGCAAGCGGGCCGTGACGTGTCGTCCACCTTCACGCTCGACAAGACGGGTACCGAATGGGGCGTCTTCCCCGTCTGGGAGCTCGAGCCACCCCGTCTCGGCGCGGTGGACGTGAGCCTGCGCGGACCCACCGGGACGAAGGTCTCGGTCGCCGGGCAGTCCGTCGTGACGTCGAAGGACGGTACGGTGACCCTCACGGCGCTCCCCGGTTCGTACGACGTCGCGGTCGACGGCGGCAAGTGGTTCTCGGCGAAGGCGTCGACGGCGACGGTCACGGGCTTCGGGGGCACCGCCTCGAGTCCCGTCTCGATGACGACGGAGCTCACCTCGGCCGGCAAGCAGTCCGCCCAGGCAGCGGTGGACGCCTGGGTCGACGGCTGCATCGCGTCGACCGACGCCGCACCCGCCGGCTGCAGCTTCTACGCCTACGGTCAGGACGCCGCGTACACCTACTCGAACCAGAAGTGGACGCTGGACACCCGCCCGACGGTGTCGATCGGTGCGTGGGCGGCGAACGGGTGGCTCGTCACGACGACCAGCTTCGGCCGCGCGACGTTCACGGCGGACATCTCCGGCCCGGGTGGGGTCGGCACGGCCTCGGCCGGCCCGATGAACGTCAACGCCAGCGGGTACGTCACCGAGTTCACGGACGCGGGTGCGACGTTCCGGTCGGCGGTCGGCAACGGGTCGTCGGACGCCGGTTCCTGACGCGCGCCCGGACGACGACGCGGTCCCGGCTCGTCCAGGAGGCGCGGTGCGGCCCCGCCGCGCCGGTCGCGGATGCCCGGGTGCACGTCACCGACCACCGCCACCGCCACCGCTCCCGCCGGACCGGGCCGACCGGAGCGCCCCGCGCCCAGCGCGACGACCCGCGCGACGGCTGTTCGCCCAGGGCACTCGTCACGCGCCTCCAGGGCGACGCGCCCGGATTGATTTCGCCGGGTTACGCGGGTAATGTCTTCCGGGTGTGCGCCTTCGGGCGTGCCCGAAAAGTCCGGTCCGACCAACGGTCGGCCGGGACACTCCGTCCCCCACTCGTCATCCGCCGTCAGGCGGTGATCAGCGTGGGACGAGGAAGCCGGCGGTCCGCGCCGGCCGGAGAACACGAGCGAAGAACCAGGAGAACAGTTGCCTACTATTCAGCAGCTGGTTCGCAAGGGTCGTACGCCCAAGGTCACCAAGACCAAGGCGCCCGCCCTGAAGGCGAACCCCCAGCAGCGTGGTGTGTGCACCCGCGTCTACACCACCACCCCGAAGAAGCCGAACTCGGCACTGCGCAAGGTCGCTCGTGTCAAGCTCTCGAACGGCACCGAGGTCACGGCTTACATCCCCGGTGAGGGCCACAACCTCCAGGAGCACTCGATGGTGCTCGTGCGCGGCGGTCGTGTGAAGGACCTCCCCGGTGTCCGCTACAAGATCATCCGCGGTGCGCTCGACACGCAGGCCGTGAAGAACCGTAAGCAGGCACGTAGCCGCTACGGCGCGAAGAAGGGTTGAGCCAATGCCTCGTAAGGGTCCCGCCCCCAAGCGTCCCGTCGTCGCAGACCCGGTCTACGGCGCACCGATCGTCTCGCAGCTCGTGAACAAGATCCTGCTCGACGGCAAGAAGGGCCTCGCCGAGCGCATCGTCTACGGTGCACTCGAAGGCGTTTCCGCCAAGAACCAGCAGGACGCCGTCGCGACGCTCAAGAAGGCGCTCGACAACGTCCGTCCGACCCTCGAGGTCCGCAGCCGCCGCGTCGGTGGCTCGACCTACCAGGTCCCGGTCGAGGTCAAGCCGCACCGCGCGAACACCCTCGCGCTCCGCTGGCTGACCTCGTACGCCAAGGCCCGTCGCGAGAAGACGATGACCGAGCGTCTCATGAACGAGATCCTCGACGCGTCGAACGGTCTCGGTGCCGCGGTCAAGCGCCGCGAGGACACGCACAAGATGGCCGAGTCGAACAAGGCCTTCGCCCACTACCGCTGGTAGTCCCGGCACCGTCCGGGTGCCGGTGGTCATGAACCCCGGCGCCCGGACGGACGCCAACCTCTCCTACAACTCTTCCGGAGGAACCCTGTGGCACAGGACGTGCTCACCGACCTGAACAAGGTCCGCAACATCGGCATCATGGCGCACATCGATGCCGGCAAGACCACGACGACCGAGCGCATCCTGTTCTACACGGGCATCACGCACAAGATCGGTGAGGTCCACGACGGCGCAGCCACGATGGACTGGATGGCGCAGGAGCAGGAGCGCGGCATCACGATCACGTCGGCCGCGACGACCTGCTTCTGGGACAACAACCAGATCAACATCATCGACACCCCCGGTCACGTGGACTTCACGGTCGAGGTGGAGCGTTCGCTCCGCGTCCTCGACGGTGCGGTCGCCGTGTTCGACGGCAAGGAGGGCGTCGAGCCCCAGTCCGAGACCGTGTGGCGTCAGGCCGACAAGTACGACGTCCCGCGCATCTGCTTCGTCAACAAGATGGACAAGCTGGGCGCCGACTTCTACTTCACGGTCGACACCATCGTCAACCGCCTCGGCGCGGAGCCCCTCGTGCTCCAGCTCCCGATCGGTGCCGAGAACGATTTCGTCGGCATCATCGACCTCATCGAGATGCACGCCAAGGTCTGGCCGGGCGACGCCAAGGGTGATGTCACCATGGGCGCCCAGTACGAGGTCCAGGAGATCCCCGCGGACCTCAAGGACCGCGCGGAGGAGTACCGCGCGAAGCTGATCGAGCGCGTCGCCGAGACCGACGACGCCCTGCTCGAGAAGTTCTTCGGTGGCGAGGAGCTCACCAAGGACGAGATCAAGGGCGCGATCCGCAAGCTCACGATCGCTTCCGAGGTCTACCCCGTCCTGTGCGGCTCGGCCTTCAAGAACCGCGGTGTCCAGCCGATGCTCGACGCCGTCATCGACTACCTCCCGTCCCCGCTCGACGTGCCGCCGATGATCGGCCACGACGTCAAGGACGAGGAGAAGGAGATCATCCGCAAGCCCGACGCGTCGGAGCCGTTCTCGGCCCTCGCGTTCAAGGTCGCGGTGCACCCCTTCTTCGGTCGTCTCACCTACGTCCGCGTCTACTCGGGCTCGATCGAGTCGGGTGCCCAGGTCATCAACTCGACCAAGGGCAAGAAGGAGCGCATCGGGAAGATCTTCCAGATGCACTCCAACAAGGAGAACCCGGTCGACAACGTGACCGCCGGCCACATCTACGCGGTCATCGGCCTCAAGGACACCACCACGGGTGACACCCTGTGCGACCCGACCAACCAGGTCGTCCTCGAGTCGATGACGTTCCCGGAGCCGGTCATCGAGGTCGCCATCGAGCCGAACACGAAGGCTGACCAGGAGAAGCTCTCCACGGCCATCCAGAAGCTCGCCGAAGAGGACCCGACGTTCCGCGTCGAGCTCAACGCCGAGACCGGTCAGACGACGATCAAGGGCATGGGCGAGCTTCACCTCGACATCCTCGTCGACCGCATGAAGCGCGAGTTCAAGGTCGAGGCGTCCGTCGGCAAGCCCCAGGTGGCCTACCGCGAGACCCTGACCAAGGTCGTCGAGCGCTACGACTACACGCACAAGAAGCAGACCGGTGGTTCCGGCCAGTTCGCGAAGGTGCAGATCGCCCTCGAGCCGATGGAAGTCACGGCCGAGAAGGTCTACGAGTTCGAGAACGCCGTCACCGGTGGTCGCGTCCCGCGTGAGTACATCCCGTCGGTCGACGCCGGTATCCAGGACGCCATGCAGGTCGGCATCCTGGCCGGGTACCCGACCGTCGGCGTGAAGGCCATCCTCAAGGACGGCGCGGCGCACGACGTCGACTCGTCCGAGATGGCGTTCAAGATCGCCGGTTCGATCGCCTACAAGGAAGCGGCCCGCAAGGCCGGTCCGGCGATCCTCGAGCCGATCATGGCCGTCGAGGTCCGTACTCCGGAGGAGTACATGGGCGACGTCATCGGTGACCTGAACTCCCGTCGTGGCCAGATCGCCTCGATGGAGGACGCCTCGGGCGTCAAGGTGGTCCGCGCGAGCGTGCCGCTGTCCGAGATGTTCGGCTACGTCGGCGACCTGCGGTCGAAGACCTCTGGTCGTGCGGTCTACTCGATGACCTTCGAGACCTACAGCCAGGTCCCGGCCAAGGTCGCCGAGGAGATCATCGCGAAGAACGCGGGGGAGTGACGCTCCAGCGTCACTCCACAGGCGGGGGTGCCCGGCGACGGGCCCCTCGCCACCAAGTACAGTAAAGACACACACTGCACGCCAACGGTTTCGAACCGGGGGCATGCTCTCCGAGTCCTGAGGAGGACCCACAGTGGCCAAGGCCAAGTTCGAGCGGACCAAGCCGCACGTCAACATCGGAACCATCGGTCACGTCGACCACGGCAAGACCACGCTCACGGCGGCGATCACCAAGGTTCTGCACGACCAGTACCCGGACCTCAACGAGGCCCGTGACTTCGCTCAGATCGACAACGCTCCCGAAGAGCGCGAGCGCGGCATCACGATCAACATCTCGCACGTCGAGTACCAGACCGACAAGCGCCACTACGCGCACGTCGACGCTCCGGGCCACGCCGACTACGTGAAGAACATGATCACGGGTGCGGCGCAGATGGACGGCGCGATCCTCGTGGTCGCCGCCACCGACGGTCCGATGCCCCAGACGCGTGAGCACGTGCTGCTCGCCCGCCAGGTCGGCGTCCCCTACATCGTCGTCGCGCTGAACAAGTCCGACATGGTGGACGACGAGGAGATCCTGGAGCTCGTCGAGCTCGAGGTCCGTGAGCTCCTCGGTTCGCAGGAGTTCGACGAGGACGCCCCCGTCGTGCAGGTCTCGGCGCTCAAGGCGCTCGAGGGCGACGACAAGTGGGTCAAGTCCGTCCAGGACCTGATGGCCGCCGTCGACGAGTCCGTTCCGGACCCGGTGCGCGCGACCGACCAGCCCTTCCTCATGCCGATCGAGGACGTCTTCACGATCACCGGTCGTGGCACGGTCGTCACCGGTCGTGTCGAGCGTGGCACGCTCGACCTCAACTCCGAGGTCGAGATCGTCGGCATCCGCCCGACGCAGAAGACCACGGTCACGGGCATCGAGATGTTCCGCAAGCTGCTCGACAAGGCCGAGGCTGGTGACAACACCGGTCTGCTCATCCGTGGCCTCAAGCGCGAGGACGTGGAGCGCGGCCAGGTCGTCGTGAAGCCGGGTTCGGTCACGCCGCACACCGAGTTCAAGGCGAACGCCTACATCCTGACCAAGGAAGAGGGCGGGCGTCACAACCCGTTCTACGCGAACTACCGTCCGCAGTTCTACTTCCGCACCACGGACGTCACCGGCGTCATCACGCTGCCCGAGGGCACCGAGATGGTCATGCCCGGCGACACCGTGTCGATGGCCGTCGAGCTGATCCAGCCGATCGCCATGGAGCCGGGTCTCCGTTTCGCCATCCGTGAGGGTGGTCGTACGGTCGGCGCCGGTACGGTCGAGGAGATCGTCAAGTAACTCCGGTTACCTGCGTCGAGCGGGGTCGGGCCTTCGGGCCCGGCCCCGCTCTGCTGTTCGCCGGGCGGGGTCCGGCGGACAGACGGCCCGATTCGGAGCACGATGTGGGCCAAGCGGCCGGATCGACCGGCCATCGAGCGGCCGGGTCACCTCCGGTCGGCAGGGAGGCAGCATGGCCGGCTTCGACGACATCCAGAAGAACGTCTCCGCCAAGGCGGAGGAGGTCACCGATCGCGCGAAGGCGTTCGTGGACCAGAACAAGGACAAGATCGAGGAAGCCCTGAAGAGCGACAAGGCCGAGGAGGTCTCGGACAAGCTCATCCACGGCCTCGCCGACGGCCTGAAGAAGGTCACCGGCGGCAAGTTCGACGAGCAGATCGACAAGACCGCCGCGGACCTCGACGGCAAGATCGGCAACGACGGCGCGTAGATCCGACGCTCCGNTCGGGGACGGGAGG
>NZ_BACZ01000372.1:0-1760 GCF_000333375.1 Curtobacterium sp. B18 | reverse complement strand
TNNNGNNNNGNGCCTCCNGTNCNCCTCNGGCCGGCTGCACCGCCCGCGTCACGACCCAGCGGTGCTTGCCGATCGCGCGGTCGCGGGTGAACCCGAAGCGCTCGAAGGTGGACAGCGCGCCGTGGAACAGGAACCCGGCCGGCACCGCGCCCGCGGGCTCCGGGTAGCCCTCCACGACACCCCCACCGGCGGCGGCGATGAGGTCGATCGCGCCGCCGAGCGCCGCGGTCGCGACCCCCTGCCGTCGGTGGCCCGCTCGGACGTAGTTGCAGCCGATGCGCCAGTCGGGTCCCGCGCCGACGTGCGACCGTTCGTACTCGCGACGGCTCTTGATGCGCACGACCTCGGTGACCGGACCGAACTGGCACCACCCGACGCACCGGTCGTCGGCGAAGACCAACGCTGCGTGCGTGGTGCCGGCGAGGACCCGGGCGTACTTGCGCGCCCGGTTGCGGCCGGCGTCGCGTTCCGGCCCCTCGTCGTGGAAGCCGATGCAGAAGCACCCGCTCGGGAAGCCGTCGCTCGTGCTGCAGAGCTCCTCGAAGGCGTCCCACGTCGACGGGTCGAGCGCACGCACGGTGTACGACGCCGGGGGTCGGGCAACGGTGACCATGGCCGAAGCGTAGGCCGCCCGACGACCGTCCGGGCGAAGCCGCACAGTTGTCCCCACAAGGTGGGACGCGGTGTACCCCGGTCGGGGTGTTGTTGCGGTTTCCCGCAGCTCGATACCGTCGAGTCGCGGGACCGTACCGGTCCCGTGTGGTGACCCGAACACCCGCCTTCCCTGTCGCAGCGCCCCCTGCCTGCGCGGATGCTGTCGCGCGCGCTCCGGGTCCCTGATCGTCGACCCGAAGGATCAGCGTGTCTGCACAGCACCGTGCCCCCGTGCGCCGCCGCCCCGCCCGCCTGCTCGCAGGAGCTGCCGTCACCGCGCTGGTCGCGGGGAGCGCAGTCCTCCTGACGCCGCAGCTGGCATCGGCCGCCGCACCGTTCCCCGCGACGACGCTCTACGCGACCGTCTCCGGCTCCTCGACGGTCTACGCCGTCGACCGGACGAGCGGTGCCGCGACCCCCGCCGTGACGGCGCCGGGCAACGCGACCGGTCTCAACCAGATCGGCATCTCCGGTGACGGTGACGAGCTGTTCATGACCAACAGCACCACGGTCTTCGAGTACACCGCGTCGACGGACTCCTGGGAGACCGCCGCCCGGCCGAACCCGCCGTTGGTCCCGAACCAGATGGGCGGGGTGGACCCGAAGAGCGGCAAGTTCTTCTTCGGCGGGCTGTCGAGCGGTTCGACGTTCGCCTTCACGTCGTACGACCCCGACACGAACACCATCTCGTCGAACGTCACCTCGGTGACGGCGGCGAACCCTCCCGGCGGCAACGGCGACCTCGCCTTCGACCGACAGGGCAACCTCTACTTCATCTCGAGCAGTGACACCGCGGCGCAGCTGTACCGCGTCGACGCGGCCGACCTCGGCGGTGGGTCCACGACGGCGGTCGCGGTCGGGCCGGTGATCACGCCGGCGTCCCGCCTGACGTCCCTCGCGTTCGGCGACGACGGCTACCTGTACATCGCGGGCTCGACCGCGAACACGTTCCTGCAGGTCAACCCGGTCACCGGGGCCACCGTCGCGCAGCGCAGCATCAACCAGGGCGGCACCGCGCTGGCCGTCACCGACCTCGGCTCCCGGGCCGTCCCGTCGACCGGCGCCGCATCCGGTGGGTTCACGGACGGCAAGGCGAAGCCGAGCGA
>NZ_BACZ01000373.1 GCF_000333375.1 Curtobacterium sp. B18 | reverse complement strand
GGTCGGCTCGACCACCGCGTACCCCGCACCGATCCGGAACCCGTCGAACGCATCAGCCATGGCACCAATCGAACACCACCTGGATCCCCACCCGGGTCCCCACCCCTGGTTGGTGGGCGGACGGACGCTCGCGGACGAGGCTGGTCCCACCGGTCGGGAACGGCCCGCCGGACCCCACCGGAAGGACGATCATGTCGGTCCAGCTCCTCGCGAACATCCTCATCGGGATCGCCCTGGTCGCGTTCCTCGGCTACCGCCAGGCGACCTGGCAGTACCTCGACCCGACCCGCATCTGGCGCACACCGCTGGTCATGGCGGTCGTCGGCGTGGTCGTCCTCACGCAGACCCGATCGACGATCACCACGACGGACGTGGTGCTGCTCGGCATCGAGGCCCTCGTCACGGTGGGCGTCGGCCTCACCATGGGCAGCATCACCCGCTTCCGCACGGTCGGCACCCCGGACCGCAAGGGCCGCACGATCCAGTCCCGCACGGGGGCGCTCGGAGCCGCGCTGTGGATCGTGCTCATCGTGGTGCGCATCGGGCTCGACGTGCTCGGTGGCCACCTCGGCGCCCACCTCCTCACATCGACCGGGACGATCCTGCTCGTCCTCGCCCTGAACCGCGCCGCCCGCGCCCTCGTCATCGACGGGCGGATCCCCCGCGGCGACCGCCGACCGAGCGGCATGATGGTCCGGTGACCCTGCTGACCGGCAAGGACGAGACCGACCTCCCCGGGGGCCGGTCCCGTTCCGGTGCCGCCTGGGGGCTGAACGGCCTCGGCATCGCGATCGTCGCGTTCTGGTTCGTCCGGAACGGCGTCCTGCTGCACCACCCGGCGTGGGTGTGGGTCCTCGGTGCCGTCGCGCTCGCCGCATGGGCCCTCCGCGAGTTCGGTCGGACGCCCCGGGTGCTCCTCGTCGCCGGCGTGGTCATGATCGCCGCGGGGTCGGTCATCGTGGTGCCGACGGACTCGCTCATGATCGTCCCCGTGATCGTCGGGATCGTGCTCCTCGGCGCGAACCTCCGCATCCCGGTCTGGACGAGCGCCGTGGCCGCGCTCGCCGCGATCGTCGTCATCGCCGTCTCCGCGTCGATCGCGCACGCCTCGGTCCAGTTCGTCCTCGGGACGAGCGGCGGCCTGCTCCTCGGGGTCCTCATCGGCTTCAGCCGCCGACAGTTCCGGATCGCGGCGGACCGGGCACGGGCTGCCGAACGGGAGCAGCAGCGCGCCGAGCTCCTCGCCGACCGGTCCCGCGCGGCCCGCGACATCCACGACGTGCTGGCGCACTCGCTCGGCGGCCTGGTGCTCCAGCTCGACGCGGTGGAGGCCCTGCTCGAAGCCGGCCGGGTCGACGACGCCACCCGGCGCGCGGCCGAGGCGCGGGCGCTCGCCGCGGACGGCCTGGCCGAGGCGCGACGCGCGGTCCACGCCCTCCGCGACGATGCCGGGGCGGATGCGGGGACGGACGCCGTGACGGACGCCGTGACGGACGTGCCGTCCCCTGCCGAGCCGAGCCGCGCCTCCCGTCCGGCGACCGGGGACGCACCCGACCTGGACGCGCTCGTCGCGGCTCACCGCTCGTTCGGCGGCGAGATCGTGACGCAGGGGGACACGGCGCTCACGGCCCTCGACGCGGCGCACCGCGCCGCCGTGGTCCAGGTGGTCCGGGAGGCGCTCAGCAACGCGCGCAGGCACGCACCCGGCCGTCCCGTGTCCCTGTCCGTCATCCGGGACGGCGACGCCGTGGACGTCGTGGTCGCGAACCCGCTGTCCGGCGGCGGGCACGGGCTGCTCGGGATGCGGGAGCGCTTCGCCGAGCTCGGCAGCGGTGCCGCGGTCGAGGCGGACCGGTCGGACGACGAGTTCGTCGTGGCGATGCACCTGCCCGTCGACCGGCTCGCCGCCCGAGGGGACCGGTCGTGACCATCCGCGTGCTCGTCGTCGACGACCAGGCCATCGTGCGCGACGGCCTGGTGACGGTGCTCTCGCTCGTGGACGACCTCGAGGTGGTCGCCCAGGCGTCCGACGGGGCCAAGGCCATCGACCAGGGGCGCGGCACGCCCCGAACGTCGTGCTCATGGAACTTGCGGATCCCGGCGTTCACGGCCCCGCCGCGACGGCGCGCATCACCGCGGAGCACCCGGGGGTCGGCGTGCTGGTCCTCACGACTTTCGCCGACGACGCTTCGATCTTGACCGCGCTGCAGGCCGGTGCGCGCGGGTACTTGACGAAGGACGCCGGCCGCGCGGAGATCGCGACCGCGATCCGCGCGGTGGCCTCGGGGCAGTCGACCTTCGACGCCGCCGTGGGTGCGCGGCTCGTGGCGCAGCTCGCGGGCGGCGGCTCGCCCGCGGCACCGCCGGGTCCGGGGCCGGCGTCGTCGCCGGACGCCGGGCTCCGTGACCGGTTCCCGGAACTCACCCCGCGCGAGGCCGACGTCCTCGAGCGCATCGCCGAGGGCCGGTCGAACCCGCAGATCGCCGCCGAGCTGTTCCTCACCGTGCCGACCGTGAAGTCCTACGTGAACCAGGTCTTCACGAAGCTCGGCGTCCGCACCCGCGCGGAGGCCGTGGCCCGCGTCCTGCGCTGACCCGGCTCCGCGTTCCCGGCTCGTCCGCAGCCCGGACCCGGCACCTCCCGAGGCCTGCGAGTGGATGCGTGCACATGGACGACCAGCGGACGCCAAGGGTCGTCGCCTACCGTTCACCGGGTCGTCACCTCGGTGCGTCGAACCGTGCAGTGCCCCACACCCCACGGTTCCGCACCCCGCTCGTGACCGCGGCGTGACCGTCGGGCAACCCCACTGCCCGTGGTGTGCGCGCCGTCGGCGTGCGCCGGGCTCCCCGCTCTCCTGCGCGCCGCCCGTGGCCTGCCCGCCGTCGCGCGACCACCGATCACACAGCGTGCGTCATGGAGTCCATGGGCACGAACGGACCCGATCCCGCGAGGAGCCGACCCCATGACCGACACCGTGAGCGTCCCCACGTCCCGGCTGACCACGACCCACCGACCCACGCCGACGACCCGCGCCCTGCGACCGTCCGCCCACGCCGAGCGCGAGTACGCGCCGACCTGGATGCGTGCGGTGGGGGCGGTCCTGCTGGTCGGCGGACTCGGGCTGACCGCGGCGGTGCTCGGCTGGCCGGGGGACGCGCCGGAGGCGTCGCTCCTGGTGCCGGCGCTCGTCGGGATCGCGGCCGGCTTCCTCCTGCTGGTCGCACGCTCGGGCTACGACGTCACGGACACCCACGTCGTCCTGCGCTTCCGGCCGCTCCCGGCCCGTCGGATCCCGCGCGACCGGATCGTCGACGTGCGACTCGTCGAGGCGGACGCGTCGACGTACGGCGGCATCGGCCTCCGGATCGGCCGCGGCGTCCGCGCGCTCATCCTCACGCCGGGCCTCGGGATCGAGTTCACCGACGACCGTGGACGCGTGACGTTCGTGCGGACCCGGCAGCCCGAGCGAGCCTTCCGCGCGCTCCGCTGACGGGCGCTCGGGCGGGAATGCCGAGGTCGTCCACCGGCTTATACACGGCACTGCCGAATTCGGTCAAGCCAGGACTGGACATCCGCGACGAGGCCGACCTATGATGGCAGTTCGCGCTCCCTGGCATCCGTGTCGTCATATTGCGGTCGACGCAGCGTTCTTCCAGAACGTGCCCTGGTGGTGCCGGTCCCGTATATGTCGGCGGGTCCCGTCCACCCAGATCATCGCACACGTGCACAGCTCACCGGCCGTCGCGTGATCGCGTGTCTTCGAGGGGTGCGCCGAAGCGTCAATCCACTCACCTACGTGCTGCTCGTCAGTACCGGCCCGACGGGGCCTACCGGAGGTCAAACCCTTGGCTGCTGCGCCCAACGCATCCACCAACCCCAAGAACGGTCGCAACCACTCGCGACTCTCGTTCGCCAAGATCACGGACACCCTCACGGTTCCTGATCTGCTCGCACTCCAGACGGAGAGCTTCGACTGGCTCGTCGGCAACGACGTCTGGAAGGCCCGCCTGGCCGAAGGTCAGGAGCAGGGTCGCACCGACCTCGCGCTGCACTCCGGCCTCGAGGAGATCTTCGAGGAGATCTCCCCGATCGAGGACCTCGGCGAGACGATGCAGCTCGGCTTCACGTCGCCCGAGCTCGAGGACCCGAAGTACTCCATCGACGAGTGCAAGGAGCGTGGCAAGACCTACGCCGCCCCGCTCTACGTCAACGCCGAGTTCATGAACCACATGACCGGTGAGATCAAGACGCAGACGGTCTTCATGGGCGACTTCCCGCTCATGACCGAGCGCGGCACGTTCATCATCAACGGCACCGAGCGCGTCGTCGTCTCGCAGCTCGTCCGCTCGCCGGGCGTGTACTTCGAGCGCCAGCAGGAGAAGACGTCCGACAAGGACATCTACTCCGCTCGCGTGATCCCGTCGCGCGGTGCGTGGCTCGAGTTCGAGATCGACAAGCGCGACCAGGTGGGCGTGCGCATCGACCGCAAGCGCAAGCAGTCGGTCACGGTCTTCCTCAAGGCGCTCGGCATGACGAGCGAGGAGATCCTCGACGAGTTCAAGGGCTTCGCGTCGATCGAGTCGACCCTCGAGAAGGACGCCATCCTCACCAAGGAAGAGGCGCTCAAGGACATCTACCGCAAGCTGCGTCCGGGCGAGCAGGTCGCCGCCGAGGCCGCGCGCGCGCTCCTCGACAACTTCTACTTCAACCCGAAGCGCTACGACCTCGCCAAGGTCGGCCGCTACAAGGTCAACCGCAAGCTCGGCATCGACGCGCCGCTCAGCGACTCGGTCCTGACCGTGCAGGACATCGTCCGCACGATCAAGTACCTCGTCTCGCTGCACGCCGAGAAGACGAACCTCGACGGCGTCCGCGACGGCGAGCCGGTGCAGCTGCGCCTCGACGTGGACGACATCGACCACTTCGGCAACCGTCGCATCCGCGCCGTCGGCGAGCTCATCCAGAACCAGGTCCGCACCGGTCTGTCCCGCATGGAGCGCGTCGTCCGCGAGCGCATGACCACGCAGGACATCGAGGCGATCACGCCGCAGACCCTCATCAACGTGCGCCCCGTCGTCGCCGCGATCAAGGAGTTCTTCGGGACGTCGCAGCTGTCGCAGTTCATGGACCAGAACAACCCGCTCGCGGGCCTGACGCACAAGCGTCGTCTCTCGGCCCTCGGCCCGGGTGGTCTGTCCCGTGAGCGCGCCGGCGTCGAGGTCCGTGACGTCCACCCGTCGCACTACGGCCGCATGTGCCCGATCGAGACCCCGGAAGGCCCGAACATCGGCCTGATCGGCTCGCTCGCGTCCTTCGGTCGGATCAACTCCTTCGGCTTCATCGAGACGCCGTACCGCCGCGTCGTGAACGGTCAGGTCACCACGACCATCGACTACCTCACGGCCTCGGAAGAGGACGACTTCGTCGTCGCCCAGGCGAACGCGCCGCTCACCGACTCCTTCCACTTCCAGGACGACAAGGTGCTCGTCCGGAAGAAGGGCGGCGAGGTCGAGCTCGTCGGCAAGGACGAGGTCGACTACATGGACGTCTCGCCGCGCCAGATGGTGTCGGTCGCGACCTCGCTCATCCCGTTCCTCGAGCACGACGACGCGAACCGCGCCCTCTTGGGTGCGAACATGCAGCGCCAGGCCGTGCGCTCCTCCGTTCCGAGTCGCCGCTCGTCGGCACCGGCATGGAGGGCTACACCGCCATCGACGCCGGTGACGTCGTCACCGCCGACAAGGCCGGTGTCGTCTCCGAGGTCTCGGCCGACGCCGTGACCCTGCAGCTCGACGAGGGCGGCACGCAGACCTACTACCTGCGCAAGTTCGACCGCTCGAACCAGGGCACGAGCTACAACCACCGTGTGGTCGTCTCGGCCGGCGAGCGCGTGGAGCAGGGCGAGGTCATCGCCGACGGCCCCGCGACGGAGAACGGCGAGCTCGCGCTCGGCAAGAACCTCCTCGTCGCGTTCATGCCGTGGGAGGGCTACAACTACGAGGACGCGATGATCCTGTCGCAGAACCTCGTGAAGGACGACACGCTCTCCTCGATCCACATCGAGGAGTACGAGGTCGACGCCCGCGACACGAAGCTCGGCAAGGAAGAGATCACCCGCGACCTCCCGAACGTCAGCCCGGACCTCCTGGCCGACCTCGACGAGCGCGGCATCATCCGCATCGGTGCCGAGGTCCGCCCCGGCGACATCCTCGTCGGCAAGGTCACGCCGAAGGGCGAGACCGAGCTGAGCGCCGAAGAGCGCCTCCTCCGCGCCATCTTCAACGAGAAGTCGCGCGAAGTCCGCGACACCTCGCTGAAGGTGCCCCACGGTGAAGAGGGCACGATCATCGGCGTCAAGGTGTTCGACGCGCAGGACGGTGACGACGAGCTCGGCTCCGGTGTCAACCAGCGCGTGGTCGTCTACATCGCCCAGAAGCGCAAGATCACCGCGGGTGACAAGCTCGCCGGTCGTCACGGCAACAAGGGCGTCATCTCGACGATCCTGCCGGTCGAGGACATGCCGTTCCTCGCCGACGGCACCCCCGTCGACATCGTGCTCAACCCGCTCGGCGTCCCCGGCCGCATGAACTTCGGCCAGGTCCTCGAGATCCACCTCGGGTGGCTCGCGAAGCAGGGCTGGAACGTCGAGGGCATCCAGGAGTGGGCGTCCGCCCTCCCCGAGGCCGCCCGCAGCGCCGAGCCCGGCACGAAGGTCGCCACCCCGGTGTTCGACGGTGCGTACGAGCGCGAGATCGAGGGCCTCCTCGACTCGACCCTCCCGAACCGCGACGGCGAGCGCCTGATCGGTTCGTCCGGCAAGGCGCAGCTCTTCGACGGCCGCTCCGGCGAGCCGTTCCCGGAGCCCGTCTCGGTCGGCTACATGTACATCCTCAAGCTGCACCACCTGGTCGACGACAAGATCCACGCCCGTTCGACCGGTCCGTACTCGATGATCACGCAGCAGCCGCTGGGTGGTAAGGCGCAGTTCGGTGGACAGCGCTTCGGCGAGATGGAGGTGTGGGCGCTCGAGGCGTACGGCGCCGCCTACGCCCTCCAGGAGCTCCTGACGATCAAGTCCGACGACATCCTCGGCCGCGTGAAGGTCTACGAGGCGATCGTCAAGGGCGAGAACATCCAGGAGCCCGGCATCCCGGAGTCGTTCAAGGTCCTCATGAAGGAGATGCAGTCGCTCTGCCTGAACGTCGAGGTCCTCTCGGCCGACGGCCAGGCGGTCAGCCTCCGCGACACGGACGACGAGGTCTTCCGTGCCGCTGAAGAGCTCGGCATCAACATCTCCTCGCGGTTCGAGTCGTCGTCCGTCGACGACATCTGATCCCGCCCGTACTCGTAACGAATCCAGCTAGAGAGAAGAACATTGCTCGAAGCAACTTCATTTGACGCACTGCGGATCGGTCTCGCCACGGCCGAGGACATCCGCCAGTGGTCGTACGGCGAGGTCAAGAAGCCGGAGACCATCAACTACCGCACCCTCAAGCCCGAGAAGGACGGTCTGTTCGGCGAGCAGATCTTCGGTCCGTCCCGCGACTGGGAGTGCGCCTGCGGCAAGTACAAGCGTGTCCGGTTCAAGGGCATCGTCTGCGAGCGCTGCGGCGTCGAGGTCACCAAGTCCTCGGTCCGCCGTGAGCGCATGGGCCACATCGAGCTCGCCGCGCCCGTCACGCACATCTGGTACTTCAAGGGCGTCCCGTCGCGCCTCGGGTACCTCCTCGACATGGCGCCGAAGGACCTCGAGAAGGTCATCTACTTCGCGGCGTACATGATCATCGACATCGATGAAGAGGGCCGTCACGCGGACATGCCGGGTCTCGAGAACGAGATGCGCCTCGAGATCAAGAACCTCGAGGGGCAGCGCGACTCGATCATCGCCGACCGCCTCAAGAAGCTCGAGGACGACCTCGCAGCGCTCGAGGAAGAGGGCGCCAAGGCCGACGTCAAGCGCCGCACCAAGGACACCGCCGAGAAGGAGATGTCCCAGGTCCGCAAGTCGTTCGACGAGGACATCACCCGCCTCGAGCGCGTGTGGGAGGACTTCCGCAACCTCAAGGTGGGCGACCTCAAGCCCGAGGACGCCGTCTTCCACGAGCTCCAGGACCGCTTCGGGATCTACTTCGACGCCTACATGGGCGCCGAGGCGATCAAGCTGCGGCTCGAGGCGTTCGACCTGGCCGCCGAGGCCGAGGCGCTGCGCCTGCAGATCGCCGAGGGCAAGGGCCAGAAGAAGATCCGCGCGATCAAGCGTCTGCGCGTCGTCAGCTCCTTCCTCGCCACCGGCAACTCGCCGGCCGCGATGGTGCTCGACGTCGTGCCGGTCATCCCGCCGGAGCTGCGCCCGATGGTGCAGCTCGACGGTGGCCGTTTCGCCACGAGTGACCTCAACGACCTCTACCGTCGTGTGATCAACCGCAACAACCGTCTCCGCCGCCTGCTCGACCTCGGTGCCCCCGAGATCATCGTGAACAACGAGAAGCGCATGCTGCAGGAAGCGGTCGACGCGCTGTTCGACAACGGTCGTCGTGGTCGTCCGGTCACGGGTACCGGCAACCGCGCCCTGAAGTCCCTGAGCGACATGCTCAAGGGCAAGCAGGGTCGTTTCCGCCAGAACCTGCTCGGCAAGCGCGTCGACTACTCGGGCCGTTCGGTCATCATCGTCGGCCCGCAGCTGAAGCTGCACCAGTGCGGTCTGCCCAAGCAGATGGCGCTCGAGCTCTTCAAGCCGTTCGTGATCAAGCGCCTGATCGACCTGTCGCACGCGCAGAACATCAAGTCGGCCAAGCGCATGGTCGAGCGTTCGCGTCCGCAGGTGTGGGACGTGCTCGAGGAGATCATCCGCGAGCGCCCCGTGCTGCTGAACCGTGCGCCGACGCTGCACCGTCTGGGCATCCAGGCGTTCGAGCCGCAGCTCGTCGAGGGCAAGGCCATCCAGCTCCACCCGCTCGTGTGTGCTGCGTTCAACGCGGACTTCGACGGTGACCAGATGGCCGTGCACCTGCCGCTGTCGGTCGAGGCCCAGGCCGAGGCCCGCATCCTGATGCTCGCCTCCAACAACATCCTCAAGCCGTCCGACGGCCGCCCGGTGACCCTGCCCGCACAGGACATGATCATCGGTCTGCACCACCTCACGACCGTCCGCGAGGGCGCCGTGGGTGAGGGCCGTGCGTTCTCGTCCGTCGCCGAGGCGATCCTCGCGAAGGACCAGGGCACGCTGCACCTCAACGCGCTGGTGAAGATTCGCATGGCGGACGTCCACTTCGCCGAGGGTGAAGCACCCGAGGGCTACGAGCAGGGCGACACCGTGCTGCTCGAGACGACCCTGGGCCGTGCGCTCTTCAACGAGACCCTCCCGGCGAACTACCCGTTCGTCCAGAAGGTCACCGACAAGGGCGTGCTCTCCGCGATCGTCAACGACCTCGCCGAGCGCTACTCCAAGACCGAGACGGCCGCAGCGCTCGACCGGATCAAGGACGCGGGCTTCTACTGGGGCACGCGCTCCGGTGTGACCGTGGCGCTCTCGGACGTCGTGACGCCTCCTCGCAAGAAGGAGATCATCGCGGGCTACGAGGTCCAGGCCGCCAAGGTGCAGGGCGAGTTCGACAAGGGTCTGATCACCGACTCCGAGCGTCGCGCCGACCTGATCAAGATCTGGACCGAGGCCACGAACGAGATCGCGCAGGAGATGCGCGACAACTTCCCGGTCGACAACACCATCAACCGCATGGTGTCGTCCGGTGCCCGTGGTAACTGGCTCCAGGTCCGCAACATCGCCGGTATGCGTGGTCTGGTGAACAACCCGAAGGGCGAGATCATCGCCCGCCCGATCATCAACTCGTACCGCGAGGGCCTGACCGTGGCGGAGTACTTCATCGCCACGCACGGTGCTCGCAAGGGTCTTGCCGACACCGCGCTCCGGACCGCGGACTCCGGGTACCTCACCCGTCGTCTCGTGGACGTCTCGCAGGACGTCATCATCCGCGAGGACGACTGCGGCACGACGCGGGGCCTCGAGCTCCCGATCGCGACCGTGGGCGCCGACGGCAAGCTGGTCCGCGACCCGCGCGTCGAGAACACCGTGTACTCGCGCACCCTGGCC
>NZ_BACZ01000374.1 GCF_000333375.1 Curtobacterium sp. B18 | reverse complement strand
CTCCCGTCCACATCGTGAGCAGCAATGGTCGAGTCCGCACGTCGGACCCGACCATTTCTGCTCACCAAGCGGGGCGAGCGCGCCGAGCGCGCCGAGCGCGCCGAGCGCGCCGAGCGCGCCGAGCGCGCCGAGCGCGGCTACGCGCCGATGAACGCCGCCACGTCCGCCAGCTCCGCCGCCGACACCGCGTGCGGCAGCCCCGCGTAGGTGCGATCGGTCACGGCGGTGTTCGCCGCAGCCCACGCCTGCGTCCGGGCGGTGGCCTCGCCGGGGATCACCGGGTCGAGGTCGCCGTGCCCGAGGAACACCCGGGGCCGGACGGCGGCGACGGCCTCGTCGCGCGGGTCCGTCACGCCCGACTCGCCCGGCACGACGAACCCGGACAGCGACACGGCGAAGGCGAACGCAGCCGGCCGTGCACGCAGCAGCTGCAGCGCCATCGACCCACCCTGCGAGAACCCGAGCAGGCCGATCCGCGGGTGCTCGGCCGCCACCGAGTCGATCCAGGCGAGGACCTCGGCGGCGGACTCGTCGACGGACCCCGGCGCGGGTGACCCCGGCGTGCCGAGGGGGTACCAGCTCCACCCCTGACCGAACGGCATCGGTGCGCGGAGCGATGCGACGGTCCACGACGGCGGCAGCGCCGGCGCGAGCCCGAGCAGGTCCCGCTCGTTCGACCCGACCCCGTGCAGGGCGACGAGCAGCGGCGTCCCCACGCGCTCGGAGGGGTCCCGGGTCCACTGCACGGCGTCGCGATCGATCATGCGCCCGACTGTAGTTGCCGCATCGACGCGGCTCGATCCCCGCGCGTTCCGCCGAACTCGCCGCGACGACTGGTAGACACGGTGCATGGCCTCGCTGCGCACCCCCGACCCCGACTCCGGCTGGCTGTCCGACGAGGAGCTCGCGAACGTCCGCCGTCGACTGCCGATCTGCTACGTCGAGGCGGTCCCCGTCCGGACCGACGGCCTCGGCGTCGTCACCGAGGTGGGGGTGCTGCTGCGCGTCTCGCCGAGCGGCTCGATCGCCCGCACGCTCGTCTCCGGGCGGGTGATGTTCGGCGAGTCGATCCGGACCGCGCTGTTCCGGCACCTCGAGAAGGACCTCGGCCCGATGGCGTTCCCGCAGCTGCCGTCGAGCCCCACGCCGTTCACCGTCGCGGAGTACTTCCCGCTGCCGGGCGCCTCGGTCTACACCGACGAGCGGCAGCACGCCATCTCCCTCGCCTACGTCGTCCCCGTCACCGGGACGTGCGAGCCGCGCCAGGACGCGCTCGAGCTGACGTGGATGAGCCCCATGGAAGCGGCCTCCGACGCCGTCGCCGACGAGATGGAGGGCGGTCGCGGAGCGCTCCTCCGCGCCGGCCTCGCATCGGTCGGCGCGCTCCTGTAGCGCGCGCCGCCGCCCCCACGCACGACGAAGCCCCCGGATCCGAATCGGACCCGGGGGCTTCGCAGCGCGGTACTGGACCGGCTTACTTGTTGTCGTTCTTGAGGCTGTCGGCCACGCCTGAAGCGGCGTCCTTGACGTCTGTACCGGCCTGCTTGGTGTCGGCCTTGACCTGATCGGTCTTGCCCTCCGCCTTGAGGTGGTCGTTGTCCGTCACGTTCCCGACGGCTTCCTTGGCCTTGCCAGCTGCCTTCGCAGCGGCGTTCTTGACGTCTTCGATCCCAGCCATAGGCTCTCCTTCCGACAGCGGACAAATCCCCGTCAGTCGCTCGCGCGGCATCCGGTGAAGGAGAACCTACGCGGCCTGCGATGCTGGCTCGCAGGGAGCGTCAAGGTTCGGATCAGCGCGCGGAACCGGCGGGTCACGGTCGGGTCAGCGCTGTGCGCGGCGCGAGCCGTCAGCGCGCGGAACCGGCGGGTCGGGAGGCACGGCGCGAGCCACCACGACGGTTGCCGCCCGACTCGGTGCCGGTCCCACGACCGGCGGCGTAGCCGCCCTCGGACGACCAGACCGGAGCGGAACCGCCACGGACGGTGTCGCTCGACGCACGGCGGCTGCCGCCGCTGCGGCGACCACCGGACGCGGCACCGGAGCGCTGCCCACCGGCGGAGCCGGTCGACGCGCCGGCACCGGCCTCGGCGGGGCGACCGCCGCGACGCCCTGCACCGGACGACCCGGAAGCCGAGCCGGTGCGCGCGGGCTGCGCCGCGCCTCCCGTGCGACCGCCGCGACCACGGCGACGACCGCCGCCAGCGGTGTCGGACTCGGCGGTGCGCTGCTTCGGCTGACGCTGCTGCTGGGGCTGCTCGGGTGCGACGTGGCGGACCGGGGCGACCTCGCCGACGAGCGTGGTGACCGCCGGGGAGTTCGCGGTGACCTGCTGCGGCGTGACCTTGATCGCGGCCGCGCGCATCATCTGCGCGACGTCGCGACGCTCGGCGGGCATCGTCACGGTGACGACGTCGCCGGAGGAACCGGCACGGGCGGTGCGGCCCGAACGGTGCAGGTACGCCTTGTGCTCGGTCGGCGGGTCGACGTGCACGACGAGCTCGACGTGGTCGACGTGCACGCCGCGGGCGGCGACGTCGGTGGCGACGAGCACGAGGGCCTCGCCGGAGGAGAACTTGGCGAGGTTCCGCTCACGGGCGCCCTGCGACAGGTTGCCCTGCAGGTCGACGGCCGGGATGCCCTGGCTGCTGAGCTGCTTGGCGAGGCGCTTCGCGTGGTGCTTCGTGCGCATGAAGAGGATGCGACGACCGGTGCCGCTCGCGAGCGTCCGGACCAGGTCCTTCTTCGCGTCGGCGTCGGCGACCTCGAAGAGGTGGTGGGTCATCGCCTCGACGGGGCTGTTCGCCTCGTCGACCGAGTGCATGACCGGGTTGTGCAGGAACTTCTTGACGAGCTTGTCCACGCCGTTGTCGAGCGTGGCGGAGAACAGCAGGCGCTGCCCCTGCTCGGGCGTCGCCTGCATGATCTTGGTCACACCGGGGAGGAAGCCCATGTCGGCCATGTGGTCTGCTTCGTCGAGGACGGTCACCTCGATGTCGCCGAGGTTGACGTGGCCCTGCTGCATGAGGTCGGCGAGACGGCCGGGGCACGCCACGACGACGTCCACGCCGCCGCGCAGGGCGTCGACCTGACGACCCTGTCCGACGCCGCCGAAGACGGTCGTGGTGTTCAGGCCCATGGCCTTGGCGAGCGGGGAGAGGGCGACGTCGATCTGGGTCGCGAGCTCACGGGTGGGTGCGAGCACCAGGGCACGGGGCCGACCGGCGCGGCGCTTGCGGCCACTGGCGGCGAGGCGCGCGACGAGCGGGATCGCGAACGCGATCGTCTTGCCGGAGCCGGTGCGGCCGCGGCCGAGCACGTCCTTGCCCTGCAGGGAGTCGGGGAGCGTGTCCTCCTGGATGGGGAACGCGGTCTCCTTGCCCTGGTCGGCGAGGACGCGACCATCGGCGCGGGGACGCCGAGGTCGGAGAAACGGATGTCTTCGTTGGTCATGGTGACCTTTCGAGCCGGATGAGACCGGCTGTGGGCGCGCTTGCGAGGCAGCACGCGGGCGGGATGCGCGCCAACAGAGGTGGCTGGCGCAGTCGCCGCAGCAGAGAAGCCTGGCACCTTCACAGAGGTGATCGATCATCGGTCCGTGGACCGGGAGTTCGGGGGCGTCCGTACGACGCACGAGGCGATCGGCGCCTCGAGTACGTCCAGCATAGCGTGCTCCGCCCCGATCCCCCCAGACCCGGCCGTGCACCGGCCCGTGCGAGGATGCAGCGGTGCGCACACGATCCGTCCTGCTGACCACCGCGATGACCCTGGTGGCGGTCCTCGGCACGGCGGGCTGTGCCGCGGCCGCTCCGTCAGGCGGGAGCGCTGCGTCGTACACGAACCTGCCGACGTCGGGGCGTCCGGACTACCAGCTCGGGGGGTCGTACACGCCGCCGTCCGGCGTGACGATCGTCGAGCGGGACAGCACCGACCGGCCCGCTGCCGGCACGTACTCGATCTGCTACGTGAACGGCTTCCAGACCCAGCCCGATGCTGCGAGCACGTGGAAGCGGTCGTACCCGTCGGCGATCCTCCGCGACCGCGCGGGCAAGCCGGTCTCCGACCCGGGGTGGCCGGACGAGATGCTGCTCGACACCCGGACCGCTGCGAAGCGGGCACTCATCACGAAGGTGCTCGCGAAGACCGTCGCCCGGTGCGCCGATCGCGGGTTCGACGCCGTCGAGTTCGACAACCTCGACTCGTGGACCCGCTCGCACGGCGCGCTGACCCGGGCGGGCAACCTCGCGCTCGCGGCCGCGCTCGTCCGCCTCGGACACGGTGCGGGCCTCGCGGTCGGGCAGAAGAACACCCCGCAGCTCGGCGTCGCCGGTCGGAAGACCACCGGGTTCGACTTCGTGGTCGCCGAGGAGTGCTTCGTCTACGACGAGTGCAGCGCGTACACGAAGGTGTACGGCGGACGGGTCATCGACATCGAGTACACCGACAACAGCGAACGGCCGTGGTCGTCGGTGTGCGCGTCGTCGAAGCGGCCGGCGATGACGATCCTGCGCGACCGAGACCTCGTGACGCCGTCGAGCGACGAGTACGTGTACGAGCACTGCTGACGCGACCCCGGGGCGCGGGTTCTTCCCAGAACGGCCGCGATGGAAGGTCGAACCGGGCGTACCTGGCCCGAACTTCCGACCGGGTACGCCCGGAAGCACCGGGTACGCCCGGAAGCGCCAGGTACGCGCGAAAGCCCCTGGAGCGCCCCGCCCGCGTCAGGCGGGCCAGGCGTCCCGGAGCGCTGCCGCAGCCTGATCGGCCGACAGCCCGGCTGCCCGGGCGGCCGCGGCGAGGGCACGGGCGGCGTCCGTCACCGCCGACGGGACCTCTGCGGGGCGGATGACCCGGGTGCCGGCGCCCCGGGCGGTGTGCACGAGTCCGGCCTCCTCGAGGAGCTGGTAGGCGCGTGCCACGGTGCCGGCGGCGAGGCCGAGCTCGTCCGCGAGTCCCCGGACGCTGGGCAGCCGCTCACCGTCCACGAGGTACCCGGCGCTGATCTGCGCGGCGATCTGGGACCTGACCTGCTCGAACGGCGGGATGCGCCCACCGGCGTCGATCGCGACGAGACCCGACATGTGCTCCACCCTAGAAGTCGTACTGCTCGCCGACGGGGATCGGGACCGCGACGGTGTTGCCGGGCGGCGCGAGCGGGCACGCCCACGCCGGGTCGTACGCGCACGACGGGTTGTAGGCGAAGTTGAAGTCGAGGACGAGCTCGCCGTCGTCGCCCCCGAGGTCCGCGCCCTTGATCGTGTCGAGCAGGTAGCGGCCACCGCCGTAGGTCCCGCGGGCCTTGCCGGCACTGGCGTCCTTCACCGGGACGAACACACCGCCCGCGTAGCCGCCGTGCGACCAGACGTCGAGCGAGCCGATGCCGGCGAGGGTCACCACCCCGAGCCGGTCGAAGTGCACGATGCCGTCGGTGCCCGTCTCGACGTCCATGGCGAGGGCCTCGGCGGGCTCGATGCGGGCCCGGAACCGCCACGACGGGTCGTAGTCCGGGACGGGCAGGGACTCGAAGTCGCGGGCGTCCTCGTCGAGGAGCGGACTCGCCGGGTGCTCGCCGAACATCGCGTCGCGGGTCTCGCGCCACATCGCGTGGGCGGTCTCGGGATCGCTGGTCGCCCGCACTCGTCGGTACAGGTCGAAGGTCATCCGCCGCCAGTCCACGGTGGCGAGCGTGCTGTGCACGCGGTCGTCGGTTGCCGGCTCATGCGTCTGGCTCACGGTGCGAGCGTACGCCCCTCCGGCCGTGCCGGGAGGAACGGCGCGGGCCCGGCGGTCAGGCCGCGGCTCGTCGAGCGCGTCGCCACCCGGGCGCGAGGGCGCGCATCCGCAGCGCGCGCCACTGCCAGATCACCCACATCCCCGGCCACAGCAGGACGCCGAGCGCCGCGGGGCGCATCCGGTAGGACAGCCGGTCGACGAGCTCGGTCCGTCCGTCCCCGAGGTCGACGGTCGCCATCCGGTGCTGCATGGTCATCCGTCCGAACAGCCCGCTCGTGCCGCCGCCGTTGTCGCGTTGCACGGGCACGCCGCGCACCTCGTACAGGTCGAGGTCGACGTGCGTGTCGCCGCTCGGGAACACCCCGAAGGCGCTCGCCGTGATCGGGTGCGGGGTGCCGGGGACCCACCGCACCGGGAACCCCTCGGGGTCGCGCGAGCGGTAGACCAGGAACGGCTTCGTCACCGCCACCATGACCGACGGGGAGAGCAGGGCGTCGCGCACGGCCTCGGCCGGTGCGTCGAGGGTGATCCGGAGGCCCACGTGCATGCCGCGAACGCTACTCGTCGACGGTGGGCACCCGGTGGGGTGCTGCGCGGGTCGGGTCAGGCGTGCCGTGCCGCGCGCCGACGGGCCCCTTCGGCACGGTCGTGCCGGCGGAGCCGTTCGGCGAGCGAGAGCCGGACGGTCGGCCACTCCGACGCGATGACCGAGAACACCACGGTGTCGCGCAGGGTGCCGTCACGGCCGATCGAGTGGTTGCGGAGCACGCCGTCCTGCTTCGCCCCGAGCGCGGCGATGGCCGTGCGGGACTGCAGGTTGTGCCAGTGCGTGCGGAACTCGACCGCGATGCACTGCCAGACGTCGAAGGCGTGCGAGAGCATGAGCAGCTTCGCCTCGGTGTTGATGCCGGACCGCTGGGTGGACCGGGACAGGAACGTCGCGCCGATCTCCACCCGACGGTTGCCGGTGTCGGGGTTGAGGAACGTCGTCGACCCCACCACCCGGCCGGTCGGGCGGTCGCGGACGGCGAACGGCACCATCCGCCCGGCGGCGTGCTCCGACAGGCGCCGCTCGATCTCGTCGTCGACCTGCGCCGGAGCGGGGATCGACGTGTACCAGGTGCGCCACAGGTCACCGTCCGCGACCGCCGCCCGCAGGTCGTCCGCGTGCTCCGGCCCGAGGGGCTCGAGCGTCACGCGGTCGCCGGTCAGGGTGGGTGCGGGGGCGATCTCCATGGCAACAGATCCTACGGTCGACGACCGTGACGGACCCCGGGCGGCGGGGCACCTGTGGAAAGGATCAGGGACCGCGGACGGCTATCGTGTCGCGGGTGGCAGCACGCACGCAGGAGAAGTACCAGGTCCGCTTCGCATGGGGCACCGGCGGGGCGGCGCGGATCGCCCACGGGACGCACCTGCTCGTCTGGGTCGACGTCCTCCCGGCGTCCGCCGGGCACGACGGCCCCGGTCGTCGACGCGCGCTCGCCGCGCAGCTGCCCGAGGGTCCGGAGGTCGTGCTCGGCCACCTCGGCAACGCGACGGCCGTCGCGGAACGCGTGACGCGCCTCCAGGCCGACCGTGGCGACCGCTGCGTCGTCGCGATCGTCGCGGCCGGACGCCACCACGCACCGGCGGACGACGCCGCACAGGCGGCGGGCGAAGCGGCCGACGTGCCGGACGCGCCGGACTTCGCGGTCGAGGACCTGCTCGCGGCCGGGGCCGTCGTCGACGCGCTCGCCGAGGTCGGGATCGACCACACCTCACCCGAGGCGGCGGCCGCGTGCGCCGCGTACACGGGGCTGCGGCGTGCGGTGAAGCACCTCGTGAGCGCCTCCGAGTCGGCCGCGGCGCTGGCCCCGGGTGCCGTGCACGATGCCCTCGCGGTCGACGGCGGACTGGAGACCCTGCGGGAATCGAGTTCCCGCGCGTAGCGTTCCCACTCGACATCCGGTACCTCGCCGGACCGCAGAGCGAAGGAGCACGCCGTGAAGGCAGTCGTCGGAGACACCGTGATCGCCGAGGCCCCCAAGGAGGACCTCATCCAGATCGAGGGCAACTGGTACTTCCCGCCGTCGAGCGTCAAGTCCGAGCTCTTCACCGAGAGCCCCACGCAGTACCACTGCCCGGGAAGGGCGACACGCAGTACTACACGGTGAACGTGGACGGGCAGGCGCTGCAGGACAACGCATGGTCGTACCCGACGCCGATCCCGTCGTCGTTCGACCGCGTCGGCAAGGACTACTCGGGCTACGTGGCGTTCTGGAAGGGCGTCAAGGTCGTCGACTGATCCGCGCCGACCCGGTCAGCCCGCCAGCGTGAGCGCGACGAGCGCCACGTTGAGCGCGACGATCACCAGCGCGATGACCCCCGCCACGACGCGGGTGGTCATCGCGTTGACGTCTGCACCCATCACGCTCCGACGCGAGGTGTAGACCACGAGCGGCACGATCGCGAACGCGATCCCGAAGCTCAGCACGACCTGGCTCACCACGAGCAGCATCGTCGCGTCGACGTTCACGGCGAGCAGGACGATCGCCGGCACCAGCGTCACGAGCCGCCGCACCACGAGCGGGATCCGCACGTGCAGCAGGCCCTTCATGATCTCGGCGCCGGCCATGCACCCCACCGAGGTCGAGGCGAGGCCCGACGCGAGCAGGCCCACCGCGAACAGCACGCCCACGACCGGGCCGACGTTCGACACGATCGCGGCCTGTGCTCCCGGGATCGTGTCCGTCCCCTCGACCCCGGGCAGCGTCGCCGCCGCGAGGACGAGCATGCAGACGTTCACCCCGCCGGCCACGAGGAGCGCAAGCCCCACGTCCCACCGCGTCGCGACGAGCACCCGACGACGCTCCGGACCGGCGGGGACGTCACCGTGCCGGTCACGGGCCAGCGCCGAGTGCAGGTACACCGCGTGCGGCATGACCGTCGCGCCGAGCATCGAGGCGGCGAGCATCACGGACTCGGACCCCTCGAACCGCGGGACGAGCCCGGCCACCAGCTCCGCCGGAGAGACCTGCGCGAACAGCAGCCCGGCGCAGAAGCCCACCGTGAGGATCGCGAGCATCGCCGTCACCACGGCCTCGAACGTGCGGGTCCCGCGGTGGCTCTGCAGCGTGAGGATCGCCATCGAGACCACGCCCGTGATCAGCCCACCGGCGACGAGGGGCAGGCCGAACAGCAGGTGCAGTGCCAGTGCGCCGCCGATGACCTCGGCGATGTCGGTCGCCGCGGCCACGACCTCGGCCTGCGCCCAGAACAACAGCCGGGGGGTGCGCCGCATCCGCAAGCCGAGGTGTTCCGGCAGGGACTTGCCCGTGACCACGCCGAGCTTGGCGGACAGGTACTGGACCACGACCGCGCTCGCGTTCGCGGCGACGAGCACCCACAGCAGCAGGTAGCCGTACTTCGCCCCCGCGGTGAGGTTCGCGGCGACGTTGCCGGGGTCGACGTAGGCGATGGCGGCGACGAACGCGGGGCCGAGGAGCGTCAGGCCGGCGGCGCGTTTCCGGGGCGTCGTCGCCTCGGCAGGGCGGGTCGCGGTGTCGGTCATGGGGACCAGTGTGCCAGAGGATTCGGCATGCCGAATCCTTGTTTTCGAAGCGCCTACGAATCGGTGCGCATCGGCGCGGACCGGCGCGGAGCGGCGCCGAGCAGACCGGGAGGCGCGGGTCTCGTCAGACCGCCGCGCGCCGCGCCCGGTGCGCCCGCACCTTCGCCCGGTTCCCGCACCGCTGCATCGAGCACCACCGTCGGGTGCCGCCGCGGGACGAGTCGTAGAACACCAGCGCGCAGTCGTCGGCCGAGCACCGGCTCAACCGCGTCGGCTGTCCGTCCGCGGCGACGTCGTCGAAGCCGACCTCGGTGAACAGCGCCACCGCGTCACGTGCGACGCTCGACAGCGCCTGGGCCAGTCGCACCCGGTTCGCTCCGGCGCGACGCCGCCCGCCCGGGAGGCTCGGCGGCACGTCGGGCAACGCCGCGAACAGGTTGACCGTGTCGATGTCGTCGGGCGCCGGTCGGGTGCGGCCGGTCCCGGCTCGGAGTCCCGCGGCCACCGCCGTGCGCTCCGCCGCGGTCGACGCGGGACCCGGAGCGGCTGCGACGGCCAGCCGGGCGATCGCCGCGCGGAGGGCACGGGCGTCCTGCAGCTCGCGGGCCGTCGCCCCGACGTCGATGGGCTCGGTGTGGTCGCTCAGCCACTCGTCGAGGTCGGCCGGGGTCACCAGCAGCTCGCCGAGCTGCGCGCGCGGGCGACGGTCGTCCGGGTCGTCCGCAAAACCGCCGGTGTGCGCGAAGTCGAGGGCGATCCGTCCAGCGTCAAAGAACCAGGTGGAACCGGTGTCCGTGCGGATGTGCTGCCCCGTGTGCATCCGCCCAGGCTAACGGGTTACCGGCGCGCCTCCGCCAGCGATCGGCATCATGCGGTAGCCCGGCGCTCCTCGGGGGCGCGGCGGTTCCACGAGATCACGTTGCGGGCGTCGAAGCGTCGGGAGCACCTCGCGCACGCCAGCGGTCGCGTCGGGGTGCGGTAGCGGAAGTGCTCGTGGCCGGCGGGACACGTGCCGATCCACGGCGCGAGTTCGCTCGCCACGGGACCGTCGTACAGGCGTGATCCCGTGTACCCGATGGCCTTCGCGGTGCGGCGCCAGGCCGGCCCGTGCCCGGCGCGGGCACCGGCCAGTGCGTGCGCGATCTCGTGCAGGAGCACCTGGTCGACGTCGTCGTCGGAGAACCGCACGGCCAGGTGCCGACTCACCGTGATGCGCCGGCGGGCGAAGTCGCACTGCCCCGCCCGGGTCTTCGCGTGGTCGAAGCCGAACGACCAGCTGCCCGTTCCGAGGTGCGCGGTCATCAGCCGCTCCGCGCGGGACCGGACGGCCTCGAGCGTCGTCACCGGTCGTCGTCGGGTTCGTCGCGTCCGGCCTGGCCCTTCTGCGCCGCTCGTGCGGCGATGCGGCCCCAGAGTTCGTCGGCCTCGGTCCGGGCGGCGTCGGGCGCGCCGAGCACACGACGTCGGACCGGCGGGGTCTGCTGCGCCGGCTCCGGGGCGCGGGGTGCCACCGGCTCGTCCTCCTCCGCGCGGCGAGCGGCGACGTCGCGGGCGGTACGGGGCTTGTCCTCGACGCGCGGCTGCGCGACCGAGGCCCGGAGCGCCGCCTCGACCGCCGTGCGTAGCGCCTCGGTGCGCTCCGACGGGGCACCGGCCTGACGGAAGGCCTGGTACGCCCGGGACAGCGCGGCACGGGCCTCGTCGAACCGGGAGAGCTCGAACAGCGACCAGCCCTCGAGCTCGGCCGCCGCGCCCTCGAGCTCCGGCCACTCCTCGGTCCGTGCGGTGTCCCGCGCCATGGCGGACTCGGCCGCAGCGCGCTCGTACCGACCGAGGTCGTGGAGCACGTGGGCGCGACGGATCCGCGCGGACACCTTGTCGGAGCGCTCTCCGGTGAACATCGTCAACCGGAAGACCTCTTCCGCGATGACGAGGGACTCGTCGAGCCGACCGAGCAGGCGGAGGAGTTCGGCGCGTTCGGCCAGGGCGTCGGTGCTGCGGCTCTGCCCGAGGTCGCGCAGCCGCTGCTGCACGGCGTCGGCGTCGACCGCGGGGCGCAGGCTGATCGGAGCGAAGGTGCTGCCGGGGCTGACGCCGGCCGTCACGGGCGCCGCATGACGCGGTTCCCGGGCGCGGTCGGTGCGGTCGGGCTGCTGGCGGTCGTCGGGCGGGAGGGACATCGGTTCGAGGGTAGCCGCGCTGTCCCGAGAGCGAGCGGTGCCACGCGCACGGGGGGCACGGACGTGTCCTCGGTCGAACGGCGACGGCCCGCCGTGCGGGTGCACGACGGGCCGTTCCGGGACCACGCTCGGATCAGGGCGCGACGCCCGAGTTCGCGACCGAGACGGCGGCGACCGCTCCGTAGGTGACGAAGAAGGCGATGGGACCGAGCACGGCGAGGATCAGCCCGAAGACGCCCCACGCGCGACCGCGCTTGGTGACGATCGCGATGATGCCCTGCACGATCGCCCAGATGCCGAGGACCGAACCGATCACCGCGATCACGCCGCTGATCAGGATCGTCGGGGAGCTCGTGACGTCGTCGAACGCCTGCGGGTCCGTCGTCGACCCGCCGTTCTGGATCATGTCCTCGAACGCCCGGCTGTCGACGATCGCGGAGCCGAAGAAGTAGCCGCCGACGATCCCGAGGGCGAGGGCGATCAGCCCGAGCAGGAACGCCACGACACCGACGGTCTTCTTCTTGGCCTTCGGCTCCTCGTAGCCCTGCCACGACGGGGCACCGGCGCTCGCCGGAGCCGCCGCGTACGGCTGCTGGCCGTACTGATCGTGCCCGTGCTGGGGCTGGCCGTACTGCGTCGACCCGTACTGCGGGGTGTCGCCGTGGCGCGGCTCGCCCTGCTGGTCGTGGTCGCCCCATCGCGGGGCGTCGGCCTGCGGTGCCTGCTCGCCGTACCGCGGTGCCTGCTCGCCGTACTGCGGTGTCGAGGCGGGCGCGGGATCGACGCGCTCGCCGTAGCGGGGCGCGTCGTGCGCGGGCTGCTGCGGCGCTCCGCCCCAGCTCGGCGCCTGGCCGTCGCCCGTCCGGTCCTCGTTGCTCCGGTCGTCGTTCGTCATCAGGGTTCCCCTTGCTCGGTCGCGCACCTGCGCGGTCGTTCAGACCCATCCTGGCAGGGACACCCTCCGCGTGTGCGGGACCGGCCCGATCGCGCCCGGAGCACCCAGCGCCCAGCGCCCAGCACCCAGCGCCCAGCACCCAGCGCCCAGCGCCCAGCGCCCAGCGCCGCCAGCGCGCCCGCTGCGGGGGCCGACCCGGCTCAGCCGCCGAACACGCTCCGGTTCGGCTCCGGCGACGCCACCGCGGTCTGGTCGGTGACGATCGGCGCCCCGGCGACGAACGCGCGCAGCTCGGCCCCGTGCACGACCTTCGCCGGCATCGGGTCCGACGAGTACCGCCGCGGCATGTCCGCCACGGGCAGGTCCGTCGGCGACCCGAGGAGCACGATGTTCCCGAACCGCCGCCCCTTGAGCATCCCGGTGTCCGCGACGGCGGCGACCGACGGCAGCACCGCCTGCAGGGTCGATGCCTGACCGCGGGCGAACGCCAGCCCGGCACCGTCCGCCACGTTCACTGCGACGATGCCGGTGGGCGACAGGAAGGCCGCGACCTCGCGGTAGAACTCGATGCTCGTCACGTGTGCGGGGATCTGCGAGCCGCCGAACACGTCGACGACGGCGAGGTCCACCGTGCCGCGCAGCCCGGCGGGGAGTTTGCCGAGCACCTCGCGGGCGTCGCCGTACCGCACCCGGATCGAGGCCCCACGGGGGAAGGGGAGCGCGTCCCGGACGTGGTCGACGAGGTCCCGCTCGAGCTCGATGACCTGCTGTCGGGACCCCGGCCGCGTCACCGCGACGTACCGGGGGAGCGTCAGGGCACCGGCGCCGAGGTGCAGGGCCGTGACCGGGCCGTCCGGCAGCAGGTCGATCGCGTGCCCGATCCG
>NZ_BACZ01000375.1 GCF_000333375.1 Curtobacterium sp. B18 | reverse complement strand
TTCCGGCGAGCCACGCCTCGATCGCCCCGACGAACCCCTGGGCGACGAACCCCGCGGCGACGTCGTCGAGCAGCTCCGGTCGGTGCTCGCCGTCGAGCGACCGGATGTGCTGCTCGCTCGACACCGTGAAGTGCTCGACGAGCAGCCGGTGCAGCGAGGCGTCGTTCGGGTCCGGCAGCGCCTTGCCGTAGATGTCACGGTGCGCGACGACGTGCTCGACCACGGCGTTGATGCCGCGCCGGGTGATCATCGCGAGTTCGTCGAGGTCCGCGCCGCGGTTCGCGGCCACGCGCCGGGCGTCGGCGTCGTCCTGGCGGATGCGGTCGAGCTCCGGCGTCAGCACGTCCGCGAGCAGGGACCCGGGGGAGACCGCGTGCGAGTAGAAGGTCGCGCGGTTGATGCCGGCTGCACGGGTGACGTCGGCGACCGTGATCTCGGACACCGGTCGATCGGCGGCGAGGCGCAGGATCGCTTCGCGCAGGGCGGCGGTCGTGTGCAGGATGCGGGCGTCCACCATGACGCCACCCCCTTCTGATCCGGTTCCCCCCGCCGGTGTTCCGACGGAACGTGCGGGACGGCTCGGCCGCGCGGACGAGCGCTGACGAGCAGTCCGACGGTACCGCATGGGCCGCGTCGGAACCGGGCGGCGGCCGTGGCAACACGCGGGCGGACGCGCGGAACTGCTGCCTTCAACGGTGACACGTAGAGCACCCGGGTGCGCTGCTTCGCGGGTGGCCGGTCGGTCGAGCTGATGAGCCGGTCGATCGACCACAGGAACGAGGCCAGCGTCTTGCCGGAGCCCGTCGGGGCGATCACGAGCGCGTGCTGCCCGGTGGAGACGGCGTCCCACGCGCCGGCCTGCGCCGGGGTCGGTGCGGCGAAGGCGCCGCGGAACCACTCCGCGGTGGCGGGGGAGAAGCGCTCGAGCACGTCCGTCATGGTCCGTCCCATCCTGCCCGCCACCACCGACAGCGGCCCGAGCGGACGTACCCCTTGACAGAGCGATAGTTACCGATCTATCGTTGACCCATCGCGATACGACGAAGACGATTCCGGTCAGACCGATCGCGAGCCGACTCAGCACAACGGAAGGACGCATCATGCGACCCATGCACAACGACTTCGACAGCACCCAGCACCCGCGCGGCCCCCGCTTCGGCGGCGCGCGGCAGCACCACGGCGCCGGCTTCCCCGGCCGCGACCGCGGTGACCACAACCACGGCGGACGCGGTGGCTTCGGCCCCGGCTTCGGTCGCGGGTTCGGACCCGGCTTCGGCGGCCCGATGGCCGACGGTCCCGGCTTCGGCCGCGAACGCCGTCGCCGCGGCGACGTCCGCCTCGCGATCCTCGGCCTGCTGGCCGAGGGCCCCCAGAACGGCTACGCCGTCATCAAGACCATCGCCGAACGCACCGGCGGCGCCTGGAAGCCGAGCCCCGGTTCGGTCTACCCGACGTTCCAGCAGCTCGTGGACGAGGACCTCGTCGTCTCCACGGGTGACGGTCGCAAGACGCTCTTCGAACTGACCGACGCGGGCAGGGCCGAGGCCGAGGCGAAGGCGGACGAGATCGCCGCGGCCTTCGACGCGCCGGGCCTCCCGGACGCGTCGCGCGAGTTCATCGAGGCGCTCCGGAAGACCATGGGCGTCCTGCACATGTACCGCACCAGCGCGACCGAGGAGCAGGCGAAGGCGGCCACGGCCAAGATCGACCAGCTCCGCAAGGACCTCCTGCAGATCCTCGCCGACTGACGTCGGAACCCCGGACGGGAG
>NZ_BACZ01000376.1 GCF_000333375.1 Curtobacterium sp. B18 | reverse complement strand
CGGCGGATCGACCACGGTCAGCACGTCGCCGCGGCACAGCTGTCCGGAATAGGTGTGGCTGATGATCGTGCGATCGTGCCGCAAATTCGGGCAACCCGGCGTGTTGAGATAATCGGGGCCGCCCTTCATCCGGTACAGGATCGCGCCCGAATCGAAGATCGTGGTGTCGTCGATCCGCGATTGGGTAATGCAGCTTGTCG
>NZ_BACZ01000377.1 GCF_000333375.1 Curtobacterium sp. B18 | reverse complement strand
GGGCGCGCGATCGCGACGGTGCCGGTCATCGCTTCGGGAGGCGCGGGTCGGCTCGAGCACTTCGCCCCCGCGATCGACGCGGGTGCGGACGCCGTCCTCGCCGCCAGCGTCTTCCACCGTGGCGAGATGACCATCGGCGACGTGAAGGCCGCGCTGCGCGCGACCGGGCACGCCGTCCGCTGACCCGCCGCCGTAGGCTAGGAGTCTCATGACCGACAGCACCAGCACCAGCACGGACGCGGTCCTCGACCGCGCACGGTTCGGTGCGGACGGGCTGCTCCCCGCCGTCGTGCAAGAGGAGTCGTCGAAGGACGTCCTCATGCTCGGCTACATGGACCGGGAAGCCCTCCGCCGCACCCTCACCGAGGGACGGGTGACCTTCTGGTCGCGCTCCCGCAAGGAGTACTGGCGCAAGGGCGACACCTCGGGGCACGCGCAGTACGTGCGCGGCGCCGCGCTCGACTGCGACGCGGACACCCTGCTCGTCACGGTCGAGCAGGTCGGTGCGGCCTGCCACACCGGTGCCCACCGCTGCTTCGACGTCGACCCGCTCGACCCCGTGACGGCGTCCGCGCCCGCAGGCGGCGTGTCGGCACCCGCCGACGGCGGCGCCGCTCCCGCCGACGGCACGTCCGCTCCCGCCGGTGGGGCCGTGGAGGCGACCCGATGACGACCGCGACGCTCTCCGACACGCCGCACACGACCTCCCGTCCGGAGTTCGACGGCCTGCTGGACGGCCACCGCGTCGTCCCGGTCGTCCGTGCCCTCTACGCCGACAGCGAGACGCCGGTCGGCGTCTACCGCAAGCTCGCGGACGGCCGGCCCGGCACCTTCCTGCTCGAGTCGGCCGGGCAGGGCGGCCTCTGGTCGCGCTGGTCGTTCGTCGGCGTGCGCAGCTTCGGGGTGCTCACCCAGGACGACGACCGCGCGGCCTGGATCGACACCGGCATCCCGGCTTCCCGCGCGGTGGACTCGCTCGACGGCGAGCCGCTCGAGGTGCTCGCGCGCTTGCACGAGCGCTGGGCGACCCCGCGCATCCCCGGCACGCCGCCGCTCGTCGGCGGCACCGTCGGGTTCATCGGCTGGGAGGCCGTGCGCCAGCTCGAGCACCTGCCGAACGTGCCGCCGGCCGACTTCGACGTGCCGGGGCAGGCCCTCGCGTTCGTGTCCGAGCTCGCCGCGCTCGACCACCGCACCGGGCTCGTCCTGCTCGTCGCCAGCGTGCTGAACGACGGGGCCGACGACGCCGACACCATGTGGGCGGACGCGCAGGCCCGGCTCGACCGCATGCAGGGTGACCTCGTCCGACCCTCGCTCGCGACGGTCGCCGAGGCCTTCGACATCGCCGAGCCGACCCCGACGCACCGCTCCACCCCCGAGGACTACATGGCCGCGGTCGAGCGGTCGAAGGGCTTCATCCGCGACGGCGACGTCTTCCAGGTCGTCATCTCGCAGCGGTTCGACCACGAGGTCACCGCGGACCCGCTCGACGTCTACCGCGTGCTGCGGACGCTCAACCCGAGCCCGTACATGTACTTCCTGTCGCTCGCGGACACCGCCGACGAGCGGTTCTGGATCGTCGGCGCATCACCAGAGGCCCTCGTGAAGGTGCAGGCCGGTCGTGCCATCACCCACCCGATCGCCGGGTCGCGTCCGCGCGGTGCGACGCCCGAGTCGGACGTCCGCCTCGGCGAGGAGCTGCTCGAGGATCCCAAGGAGCGCGCCGAGCACCTGATGCTCGTCGACCTCGCGCGGAACGACCTGCAGAAGGTCTGCGAGCCCGGCACGGTCGCCGTGACCGAGTTCATGACGGTGGAGCGGTTCAGCCACATCATGCACCTGGTGTCGAGCGTCGAGGGTGCCGTGCGACCGGATGCGTCGGCGATCGACGTGTTCCGCGCGACGTTCCCGGCCGGCACCCTGTCCGGGGCGCCGAAGCCGCGGGCGCTGGAGATCATCGACGAGCTCGAGCCCGCCACGCGCGGCGCGTACGCCGGGGTCGTCGGGTACTTCGACTTCGCCGGCGACGCCGACCTCGCGATCGCGATCCGCAGCGCGCTCATCAAGGACGGCGTGGCACGGGTGCAGGCCGGGGCCGGGCTCGTGGCCGACTCCGACCCGGAGACCGAGCACATCGAGGCCGTGAACAAGGCCGCCGCGCCGCTGCGTGCCATCGCGACCGCGAACCGGATGCGCGGGGTGCACTCGTGAGGGCGCGGCGCTCCCGGCCGCTCGTCGTCGTCGCCGGCCTCGCCGTGGCCGGCATCATCATGCTCTCGTGGACCCAGACGTGGTTCACCGTGCACCTGCACCCGGGTGCCGCCGTCGCCGCGAAGGTCGACGCCGACGGTGCCGCGGCGGTGCCCCAGTACACCGCCCTGGCGATCGCCAGCCTCGCGCTCTTCCTCGCGATGACCATCGCCGGACGCGTCGTCCGGATCGTGCTGGCCGCCGTCGAGATCCTGCTCGGCGCCGGTGTCGTGGTGTCCGGGATCACCGCGCTGGCCGACCCGGTCGCCGCGGCGAAGGGTGCCGTGGGCGAGGTCGCCGGCGTGGCCGACCTGTCCGCCGTGCGCCGTGTCGTGTCGACCGTCGACGTGTCGGCGTGGCCGGCCGTCGGCATCGCGGGCGGCGTGCTCGCGGTGCTCCTCGGCGTCGTGGTGATGGTCGTGCAGCGGTCCTGGCCGGGACCGAGCCGCAAGTACGGCGCCGCGACCGCCGGAGCCGCGGCCGACGCGCGTGCCGCAGCACCCGTCGAACGGGACGCGGTCGTGGACTGGGACGACCTGAGCGCCGGTGTCGACCCGACGTCGGAACCGGTCGCCGGGCCGGACGACACGGCCGGGGCAGCAGCGGACGACACGGTAGGATCGAGGGGACGCCGGTCGAACGACGGCGCCGAAGCAGAACGAGGAGCACCGTGAGCAACACTGAGCCCGCAGAACTCGGCGAAGGCCACTCGCCGGCAGCCTGGACCGCCGTCGTGATCATGTTGATCGGATTCGCGGCCGGCACGCTGTTCTTCTGGTTCGACCAGCCGTGGGGCGTCTGGGCCTCCGCCGGCGTGGTGCTCATCGGCCTCATCGTCGGTGGCGTCATGAAGAAGGCGGGCTACGGCGTCGACGGTCCGAAGTTCGTCCCCAAGCACCACGCGGAGTAGGTCCGGCATGCCGAACGTGCTCGAGACCCTCGTCGCGGGCGCGCTCGAGGACGCCGCGGCCCGTCGCGTCGACCGTCCCTACTCGGACGTCGAACGTGACCTGGACCGCGTCGCGTCCCCGCTCGACGCCCTCGCGTTCCTGGCGCCCGGTGACCGGGTGAAGATCCTCGCCGAGGTCAAGCGCGCCAGCCCGTCCCGCGGGTCCATGGCCACCATCGAGGACCCCGCTGCCCTCGCCGCCGACTACGAACGCGGCGGCGCGTCGACCATCAGCGTGCTGACCGAGGGGCGCAAGTTCCTCGGCTCCCTCGCCGACCTCGAAGCGGTCAAGGCCCGCGTGGGCGTCCCCGTCCTCCGCAAGGACTTCATCGCCGATCCCTACCAGGTGATCGAGGCGCGAGCCGCCGGAGCGGACGTCGTGCTCCTGATCGTCGCGGCGCTCGAGCAGCAGCAGCTGGTCGAGCTCCACACCCTGGCCGAGGAACTCGGCATGCGGGTCCTGGTCGAGGCGCACTCGGCGGACGAGGTCGCACGCGGCCTGGACGCCGGCGCCCGGATCCTCGGGGTGAACGCCCGCGACCTCACCGACTTCTCGCTCGACCGCGACCTGTTCGGCTCGCTCGCCGACCGCATCCCCGACGGGGTCGTGCGCGTCGCCGAGTCCGCGGTCGCCGGCCCCGCCGACGTGGCGCACTACCGCGCCGCCGGAGCCGACGTCGTCCTCGTGGGGGAGGCGCTCGTGACGGGCGACGACCCCGCCGCCACACTCGCGTCGTTCATCCGAGCCGCCGACCGCGACTGACGACGACGACCGTCCCCGCCCGGCACTGCCGAGCACCCCGCCCGGCACCGCCGGGCATCCCGCCCGGTTCGCCGGGCACCCCGCCCGGTTCGCCGGGCCCGTCCCAGCCCGGTTCGCCGGGCGTGTCCCGGGAGACCCATCGTGACCTCACTCCGCGACCTGCACGGACCGTACTTCGGCGACTTCGGCGGGCGGTTCGTCCCCGAGTCGCTCGTCCTCGCGCTCGACGAACTCGAAGCGGCGTTCCGCGACGCCTGGGCGGACCCGGCGTTCCGGAAGGAACTCGACGACCTCCAGCGCGACTACACCGGACGTCCGTCGATCATCACCGAGGTGCCCCGGTTCGCCAAGCACGCCGGCGGTGCCCGGGTCATCCTCAAGCGTGAGGACCTCAACCACACCGGCTCGCACAAGATCAACAACGTGCTCGGGCAGGCGCTCGTGGCGAAGCGGCTCGGCAAGACGCGCCTCATCGCCGAGACCGGCGCCGGCCAGCACGGGGTCGCGACGGCCACCGCGGCGGCGCTGTTCGGGATGGACTGCGTCGTGTACATGGGCGCCGTCGACACCGAGCGACAGGCGCTGAACGTCGCCCGCATGCGACTGCTCGGCGCCGAGGTGGTCCCGGTCGAGACCGGCTCGCGCACCCTGAAGGACGCCATCAACGACGCGCTGCGCGACTGGGTCGCGAACGTCGACTCGACGCACTACCTGCTCGGGACCGTCGCCGGGCCGCACCCGTTCCCCGAGATGGTGCGCGAGTTCCACAAGGTGATCGGCGAAGAGGCACGGCAGCAGGTCCTCGACCTCGTCGGACGCCTGCCCGACGCCGTCGCCGCGTGCGTCGGCGGCGGCTCGAACGCGATGGGGATCTTCGAGGCGTTCCTCGACGACGAGTCCGTGGCGCTGCACGGCTTCGAGGCCGGTGGCGAGGGTGTCGAGACCGGTCGGCACGCCGCCAGCATCACGCTCGGCCGCGAGGGTGTCCTGCAGGGCACGAAGTCCTACCTCATGCAGGACGAGGACGGCCAGACCATCGAGAGCCACAGCATCTCCGCCGGGCTCGACTACCCGAGCGTCGGACCCGAGCACGCCTACCTGGCCTCGATCGGGCGGGCGAAGTACTCGCCGATCACCGACACCGAGGCGATGGAGGCGTTCCGGCTGCTCAGCCAGACCGAGGGCATCATCCCGGCGATCGAGTCGTCGCACGCCCTCGCCGGCGCGATGCAGCTCGGCAAGGAGCTCGGCCCCGAGGGCGTCATCCTCGTGAACCTGTCCGGCCGGGGTGACAAGGACGTCGCGTCCGCCAGTCGCTACTTCGGCATCCTCGACGAGAACGCGGTGCAGCTGTGACCACGACCAAGACCGTCGCGACGACGATCGACACCGCCAACGCCGAACGCGCCGGAGCCGTCGTCGGCTACCTGCCGGCCGGCTACCCCGACCTGCAGACGAGCGTCGACGCCGCCGTGGCCCTGGCCGAGAACGGCGTCGACGTCATCGAGCTCGGGCTGCCGTACTCCGACCCGGTGATGGACGGTCCGGTCATCCAGCGGGCGGCGGAGGAGAGCCTCGCCGGCGGCTTCCGCGTGGCGCAGGTGTTCGATGCCGTGCACCAGATCACCGAACGTGCCGACGTGCCCGTCCTCGTGATGACCTACTGGAACCCGGTGCTCCGGTACGGCGTGGAGCGGTTCGCCGACGACCTCGTCGCCTCCGGTGCCTCCGGGCTCATCACCCCGGACCTCATCCCCGACGAGGGCCGCACCTGGATCGACGCGTCCGAGCGCACCGGCCTCGACCGCGTGTTCCTCGCCGCGCCGTCCTCGACCGACCACCGGATGCGGCAGGCCGTCGAGGCGAGCCGCGGGTTCGTCTACGCCGTGTCGACGATGGGCGTGACCGGCGCCCGCGTCGGCGTCGACGTCGCCGCCCGCACCGTCGTGTCCCGGCTCCGCGAGGCCGGCGTCGACCGCACCTGCGTCGGCCTCGGCATCTCGACGGCGGAGCAGGTCCGCGAGGTCCTCGAGTACGCCGACGGCGCGATCATCGGGTCCGCCTTCGTGCGGGCCCTCGCCGACCTCGGGGTGCAGGGCGTCGCCGACCGGGCGGCCGACCTCACCTCCGGCGCGACGCGCCGCTGACCGTCCAGGAGGCGCGGTGCCGGCCGTCCCGTCGGCCCACCCGCACCGCGGCGCGGGACCTGACGTGTCCGGCTCGCACCGCGCCTCCCGACGGTCACAGTTTCCACAGGACCGCTCCCTCGGTTCCTGCCGCACGCACGTCCCGCGCTACAGTGAGCGGGGCCGACGGCACGTCGGTACCGCGCCCAGCCAGCACCGAAAGGCGACAGCACCTCCATGCCCCTCCTGAGCATCCCGAGCCCGAGCACCGCGTGGCAGTACTTCGACCTGACCGCCTGGCTGCGCGACGTGTTCGGCTGGTCGCTGCCGCTCGACTTCCGCATCCACGCGTACGCGATCTGCATCCTGCTCGGCATCGTCGCCGCCGTGGTCCTCGCGAACCGCCGGCTCAACGCGCGCGGCGTCGAACGCTGGATCATCATCGACATCGCGATCTGGGCGGTCCCGGCCGGCATCATCGGCGGACGGCTGTTCCACGTGTTCACGCACGTCAGCGACTACTTCGGCGCCGGGCGTGACCCGCTCTCCTTCCTCTACGTCTGGGAAGGCGGGCTCGCCATCTTCGGTGCGCTCATCCTCGGGTCGGTCGGCGCCTGGATCGGCTGCCGCCAGGTCGGGCTCCGCTTCACCGCCTTCATCGACGCCGTCGTCCCGGGCGTGCTGCTCGCCCAGGCGTTCGGGCGGCTCGGCAACTACTTCAACCACGAGCTGTTCGGCATGCCGACCAGCCTGCCCTGGGGGCTCCAGATCGAGTCGTCGAACGCGGCGTTCCCGAAGGGGCTGCCCGAGGGCACGCTGTTCCACCCGACGTTCCTCTACGAGATCATCTGGAACGTCGTCGGCGTCGTCGTCATCCTCCTGCTCGACAAGAAGTTCCGTCTGCAGTGGGGCAAGGTCCTGTCGCTCTACCTCATCTGGTACGGCATCGGCCGTTCGGTGCTCGAGTCCATCCGCGTCGACACGAGCGAGACGTTCTTCGGCATCCGGACGAACGTGTGGATGTCCTTCGCGGCGATCCTGCTCGGCATCATCATCTTCCTCGTGCAGTCGCGGCGGCACCTCGGCCAGGAGCCGAGCCCGTACCTGCCCGGTCGCGAGCCGCGCGCGAAGTCCGGGGTAGACTCGGACGACACCTGGTCGGAGCACGACGACGACGCTCCGGCGGCCGTCACCGAATCCGATCCGGTCACCAGCAGCACCGCTGGCCGCGCGTAGGAAGCACCCCTCCTGCGTGACCGATCCCGGATCGGTACCGCGTGCCAGCAGCACCACCCTGGACCCGCCACGAGCTGGTCCGACTCCTCGCACGCCGCCAGGGCAACTCACTGTCGGCGGGCACGGGCACCAGTCCCGCCCACTGCGGGCGGAACGCACCACCGGGCCACCGCTGTCCCTGTTCCACTTCCTCGTGAGGACGGTTCCCCATGGCGCTCCAGCCACCCCAGTCCCCGGCGGCACTCCAGCCGCCGCACCGTCGGTTCTCCGCGATCCCGGACGCCGCCGGCATGTACGACCCGGCGAACGAGAAGGACGCGTGCGGCCTGGCCATGGTCGCCACGCTCCGCGGCACCGCGGGGCACGACATCGTCGACGCCGCCCTCGGTGCGCTGCGCAACCTCGAACACCGCGGTGCGGTGGGTTCGGACGCCGGGACCGGTGACGGCGCGGGCATCCTCTGCCAGGTGCCGGACGACTTCTTCCGTGCCGTGGCGCCGTTCGAGCTGCCGGCCGCGGGGGAGTACGCGGTGGGGACCGCCTACCTGCCGGTCAACGAGGACGACCGTCACGCGGCGAAGGGCGCCGTGGAGCGCCTGGCCCGTGAAGAGGGCCTGCGTGTCATCGGCTGGCGCGAGGTGCCCGTCCGTCCCGAGGTGCTCGGCACCCTGGCACGTGCAGCGATGCCCGCGTTCGAGCAGCTCTTCGTCGCCTCGATCCGCCACGACGTGCACGGCGCGTCCTGGAGCGGTGTCGCGCTCGACCGTCAGCCCTTCCGCCTCCGCAAGCGTGCCGAGCACGACAGCGAGGTGTACTTCATGTCGCTGTCGAGCCGGACCATGGTCTACAAGGGCATGGTCACGACGCTCCAGCTCGAGCCGTTCTACCCGGACCTCAGCGACGACCGCTTCGCGTCGAAGCTCGCCATCGTGCACTCCCGGTACTCGACGAACACGTTCCCGTCGTGGCCGCTCGCCCAGCCGTTCCGGACACTCGCGCACAACGGTGAGATCAACACCGTCCGCGGCAACCGGAACTGGATGCGCGCCCGCCAGTCCCAGCTCCAGAGCGAGCTCCTCGGGGACATGGCACCGCTGCTGCCGATCGTCAGCCCCGGTGCGAGCGACTCGGCGTCCTTCGACGAGGTGCTCGAGCTCCTGACGCTCACCGGCCGGTCGCTGCCGCACGCGGTCTCGATGATGGTGCCGGAAGCGTGGGAGAACCAGACGGGGATGGACCCCGAGCTCCGCGCGTTCTACGAGTACCACTCGATGCTCATGGAGCCGTGGGACGGACCCGCCGCCATCACGTTCACGGACGGCACGCTGGTCGGCGCGACGCTCGACCGCAACGGCCTGCGTCCCGGCCGCTTCCTCGTGACCGACGACGGTCTCATCGTGATGGGGTCCGAGACCGGTGTCATCGACGTGCCCGCCGACAAGGTGGTCCGCAAGGGCCGTCTGCGTCCCGGCCGGATGTTCCTCGTCGACACCGAGGCGGGCCGCATCATCGAGGACGACGAGGTCAAGCGCGAGCTGGCGACCTCCGGTCCGTGGGGCGAGTGGCTCGACGGCGGGCGGATCAACCTCGCCGACCTGCCCGACCGCGAGCACATCGTGCACACGCCGGCGTCCGTGACCCGTCGTCAGCGCGCCTTCGGCTACACCGAGGAAGAGGTCCGCATCCTGCTGCGTCCGATGGCGCAGACCGGGGCGGAGCCGCTCGGTGCGATGGGGTCGGACACGCCGATCGCGGTGCTGTCCCAGCGGCCCCGCCTGCTCTTCGACTACTTCACGCAGCAGTTCGCGCAGGTGACGAACCCGCCGCTCGACTCGATCCGCGAACAGGTCATCACCTCGATGGGCATGGGCCTCGGGCCGGAGCGCAACCTGCTCACCGCCGGTCCCGAGCACGCGAAGCAGATCACGCTCGACTTCCCGGTGATCGACAACGACGAGCTCGCGAAGATCCAGCACTTCGAGACCGAGTCCGGTCGGCACCTGACCGTCACGATCAAGGGCCTGTACCGCGTCGACGCCGGCAAGAAGGCCATGCAGAAGCGGATCGCCGCCGTCTGCGACGAGGTCGACGCCGCGATCGAGTCGGGCAAGCAGTTCATCGTGCTGTCCGACCGTGACGGCAACGCCGAGCAGGCCCCGGTTCCGAGCCTGCTGCTGCTCGCCGCGGTCCACCACCACCTCATCCGCACCGAGCAGCGCATGAAGGTCGGGCTCATCGTCGAGGCCGGCGACGTGCGCGAGGTCCACCACGTCGCGACCCTCATCGGCTACGGCGCCTCGGCGATCAACCCGTACCTGGCGATGGAGACCTGCGAGATCCTGGTCCGCCAGGGCATGATCACCGGCATCACCCCGGAGCAGGCCGTCAAGAACGTGATCAAGGCGCTCGGCAAGGGCGTCCTGAAGATCATGTCGAAGATGGGCATCTCGACGGTGTCGAGCTACGCCGGAGCGCAGGCCTTCGAGGCCGTCGGGCTCAGCCAGGAGTTCGTCGACCGGTACTTCACGGGGACGTCCTCGATCCTCGGGGGTGTCGGCATCGAGGTCATCGCCAAGGAGAACGCCGAGCGGCACGCCCAGGCCTACCCGCAGGACGGCGCGGTGCTCTCCCACGAGCGCCTGCAGACCGGCGGCGAGTACCAGTGGCGTCGGGAAGGCCCGCCGCACCTCTTCAACCCGGACACGGTCTTCCGGCTGCAGCACGCCACGCGCTCGCGCCGGTACGACATCTTCCGCGATTACTCGCAGGCCGTCGACGACCAGTCCGAGCAGCTCATGACCCTCCGCGGCCTGTTCCGGTTCGCGCAGGGCGCCCGCAAGCCGGTCCCGCTCGACGAGGTCGAGCCGATCGAGTCGATCGTGAAGCGGTTCAACACCGGTGCGATGTCCTACGGGTCGATCTCGAAGGAAGCGCACGAGACCCTCGCGATCGCGATGAACCGGCTGGGCGGTCGGTCCAACACGGGTGAGGGCGGCGAGGACGTCGACCGCCTGCTCGACCCCGAGCGTCGCAGCGCGATCAAGCAGGTCGCGTCCGGGCGCTTCGGCGTCACGAGCATGTACCTGACGCACGCGACCGACATCCAGCTGAAGATGGCGCAGGGTGCGAAGCCGGGCGAGGGCGGGCAGCTGCCCCCGACCAAGGTCTACCCGTGGGTGGCCCGCACCCGGCACGCGACCGCCGGTGTCGGCCTGATCTCGCCACCGCCGCACCACGACATCTACTCGATCGAGGACCTCAAGCAGCTGATCTTCGACGTGAAGCGGGCGAACCCGTCCGCACGCGTCCACGTGAAGCTCGTCAGCCAGTCGGGCATCGGCGCCGTCGCCGCCGGTGTGACGAAGGCCCTCGCCGACGTCGTCCTGGTCTCCGGGCACGACGGTGGTACGGGCGCTTCGCCGCTGAACTCGCTCAAGCACGCCGGCACTCCGTGGGAGATCGGCCTCGCCGAGACGCAGCAGACGCTCATGCTGAACGGCATGCGCGACCGCGTCGTCGTGCAGGTGGAC
>NZ_BACZ01000378.1 GCF_000333375.1 Curtobacterium sp. B18 | reverse complement strand
CGCCTCCCGTCTGTCCAGCGTGCGTCACCGTCACCACCGGTCGTCGGGGCGCACCCACCGGACCCGGGCCGGCACCGTTACGGTGGCCCTGTGCGTGGACACCGGTCGTCGGACACCGAAGCGGCGGGGACCCCGCTGGTGCTCGTCGCGGCCGACCAGCGTCGTCGGACCGGCCGGACGCCCTGGGGCAGGGTCCTCGTCGGGGTGGTGATCGCCGCCCTCGTCGGGGGCGCGGCCGTCGCCACGGCGGGCGCGCTCGTCTCGCAGCGCATCGCCGAGGGCTTCGCCGTCCGTGACGCGACGTCGGACACGGCCGCACTGGCGCGGGTCGTGGTCGAGCCCGCCCTGGTGGACGCGATCGCCGACCCCGACGCGCCCACCTCCGAACGGGCTGCGGCCCGCGCACGACTGGCCGATGCGGTGGCCGGCGAGCTGCGGGCGGGGTCCGCGGTGCGGATGAAGCTCTGGGCCGCCGACGGCACCGTCCTCTGGTCCGACGAAGCCCGGCTCGTCGGGGAACGGTTCCCGCTGGGCGCCGAGGACCTCGAAGCGCTGGAGACCGACCGGTCCGACGCCGAGGTGTCCGACCTGTCCGAGCCCGAGAACCGCTTCGAACGGGGGCACGGCCCGCTGCTCGAGGCGTACCAGGCGGTGCACACCCCGTCGGGCGAGGCGCTGCTGTTCGAGGCCTACCAGCGCTACGACGAGGTCGTGTCCCGCGCCGCGGACCTGCGGAGCGCGTTCGCCGCCCTCGCGTTCGGCACCGTCGGCGTCGTGCTCGCCCTGCTCGTCCCGCTGCTGCTCTGGCTGCTGCTCCGGATCCGGTCGGGGCAGCGCGCGCGGGAGCGGCTGCTCGGTCGTGCGCTCGACGCCGAGGCCGCCGAACGCCGACGCATGGCGGCCGACCTGCACGACGGCCCGGTGCAGGACGTCGCCGGGCTCGCCCTCTCGCTCGGGGCGGACCCGGCCACCCGTGACGCGGCGGCGGCCCTGCGCGGTGCGGTGTCGTCGCTGCGCGGCTCGATGTCCGCGATCCGTCCGGCGGCTCCCGAACGGGACGGCCTGGGCGCGGCGCTCGACGACGTCTGCGCACGGGCGCGCGCCGCCGGGCTCACCACGAGCCTCCACGTGCCGGACCCGGTCGAGGCGTCGTCCGCGGCGCTGCTCGCGGTCGTCCGGTTCGTCCGCGAGGCGGTCGCCAACGTCGTCACGCACGCGAACGCCTCCGTCGTCGACGTGCAGGTCGCGGCGGCCCCGGGTGCCTCCGGCGCCGGCCGCGGTGCCGTGCTGGTGGTCACGGTCTCGGACGACGGCGTGGGCTTCGACCCGGTGCGTGCGACGGCCCCGGACCGTCCGGGGCACCTCGGCACCACGCTCCTGCGGGAGATCGCCGAGGACACCGGCGGCTCGCTCGAGCTCGAGACCGCTCCGGGTGCCGGGACGACCTGGCGACTGCGCGTGCCGGTCGACACCGAGGCGCTGCGGTGAGGGTCCTCGTCGTGGACGACCACGCCCTCGTCCGGAGCGGACTGCGGGCCGTCCTCGCGGCGACCGGTGACTGCGAGGTCGTGGGCGAGGCGGCCACCGGCGAGGAGGCCGTCGCGCTCGCGCCCGGACTCCGGCCGGACGTCGTCGTGATGGACCTGTCGATGCCGGGGGCCGGTGGGGTGGCTGCCACGGCGGCGCTGCGGTCGGCGATGCCCGACGTCCGGGTCCTCGTCCTCACCACGTTCGCCGACGACGGTCGGGTGCGTGCCGCACTCGCTGCCGGGGCGACCGGGTACCTGCTGAAGGACGCCGCCCCGGACGAGGTCGTGCGTGCCGTCCGCGCGGCCGCCCGCGACGAGACACCGATCGACCCCCGGGTCGCCCGTGCGCTGCTCCCCGGCGGCACGTCGACCACGTCGACCACCGCACCGGACGTCCAGCTCCCGCCCCGGGAACGCGACGTCCTCGTCCGGATCGCCCGGGGCCTGTCGAACCGACAGATCGCGACCGAACTCGGCATCGCGGAACGGACCGTCAAGGTCCACGCCGGCAGTCTCTTCCGCCGCATCGGGGTGGCCGACCGCACGAGTGCGGCGCTCTGGGGCAGGGACCACGGGTACTAGTACCAAGGTCCGATGGTGCGGCCGCGGCGGGGCGGCGACGATCGGTGTCGAGGGGTTCTCACCCCCAGCACACCAGGAGGCACACCATGACCAGCACGCACCAGCGCCACGGACGGCGCATCGGCATCGTCGCCGCGGTCACCGCGGGCGTCGTCGCCGCGGTCGCCCTCGCCGGGGTCGCCCCCGCGAACGCGTCCGGCAAGACCTCGACCGGCGGGGACTACGCCGTCACCCTGAACGGCACGACCACCAACCCCGCACCGGGCAAGGACTTCAAGGTCAAGGACGTCGCCGTCTCGGGCACTATCGCGGTGCGCGGCAAGCACAACGGGTTCGATATCCGCACGGCCGACCTCGGCGTGTACGACTACACGCTCACCGGCGCGCCGGACACGCAGCGGATGGTGACGAAGCCGACCGTGGTGTTCGCCTCGAAGGTCCCGTCGCTGACCGCCGCGCAGCTCGCCGGCGCGAGGCTGTCGTCGCTCGAGGTGCGGGACGACACCCTCGTCGCGATCTTCGCCACCGGGGCCGGCAAGCTCAAGGTGCAGGCGAAGGACGGCGCGCAGGGCGGCATCTTCCAGATGGAGACCGAGTTCGCCCAGCCGGTGACGTTCACGCACACGCTCGGCGCCGGCCTGTTCTACTTCACGAACCCGTACACCGGGAAGATCAACTTCGGCGACGGCACCCCCGCCGTGACCTCGGGCAGCGGCGCCCACCAGATGCTGCTCGGCAAGGACAGCCCGCAGGTCGCGACCAAGACATCGCAGACCGCGACCACGACGACGTGGACCGTCCAGCCGGGCGGCCGGATGGGCGGGGTGCTCGGCGAGGACGCCGTCGAGCTCTCGCAGGGGGCGACGAACTGCACGAGCCAGTGCCAGGCGCAGAACCAGATCCGCGGCTCGCTGCCGGTCCCGCCGGACCCGGTGGACCCGCAGCCGCTGCGCGTCGCGGTCCGCTGACGCGGACGGAGAGCGCAACCGTGACGGGAGGCGCGGTGCGGGTCGGACCCGCACCGCGCCTCCTGGACGTGCTGCGGAGGCCGCGGGTTGCGCTACTGGTTGCTGAGCTGGACGAGCCGCCAGCGCTGATCGGATCCGGTCCCGGCCGCGGTCTGGACGACGTTCGCTCCGTCAGCGGTCGAGCCCTGGACGCTGAGGACGAGGCCGCTGTTGACGTTCTTGATCTGCCAGGACGTCCCACTCTGCACCATGGACCACTGCTGGTCGGCGCTGGTGTTCGCGGTCCACTGCACCGCTTGCGCCCCGCCAGCCTTGCTGGCCTGGTAGATCCCGAGCGACTTGCCGCTGTTGCGGTCGACGATGGACAGGTTCCCGTTCGCGAGGGTGGAGAGCTGCCACGACTGGTCGGTCGAACCGAGGAGGCGCCCTGCCATGCGCCGAGGGCGCGGCCGCCGGACTCGTTCAGCAGTGTGGTGGTGCTGCCCTTCTTCATCAGGCGCCAGAACTGTCCGGCGTTCTGGGCGTTCTTCGCGGCCGTGATGACGTCCGGGGTGTTCCCCGCAGGCTCTCCGCAGGAAGAGCTTTCGCGTCCGGGAATCGTCGTGACCGCGAAAAGTTTTCCAACCAGGACGCAACAGTGTCGTGCCGCGCTGGGAGCCGCCTATGGTCGTGCCAGCCCTTCCACTGCCCGGCCAGCCTGATCCCGGCTGGACGGTGGAAGGTCCCGGTCACCGTCGCCCCGCGGGACCGGTACCCGAACGAGATCGAGCCAAGGATGCCTCTCATGACCTCTCCCCGCGGCCGCAAGACCCGCACCCTCATCACCGCTGCGGCGGTGACCGCTGCCCTCGTGGCGACCCTCACCGGCTGCTCCGCCTCCGGCAGCGGGTCCGGAACGACCGGTCCGGCGACCCTGTGGGCGCTGACCGGTGACCAGACCACGGTCGTCGAGCCGGCGGTCGCGGCGTGGAACAAGGAGCACCCGGACCAGAAGATCAGCGCGCAGTACTTCGCCAACGACGCGTACAAGACCAAGATCCGTACCGCGGTCGGTGCCGGTCAGGCGCCGACCATCATCTACAGCTGGGCAGGCGGCACGCTCGACAGCTACGTTAAGGCCGGCAAGGTCGCCGACCTCACCGACGACGTCAAGTCGGTGCAGGACAAGTACAACAAGTCGGTGTTCGACCTCGGCGTCGTCGACGGCAAGACCTACGCCGTACCGATGGACCCGTCGTACCCGGTGATGCTCTACTTCAACAAGGACGTCCTCCAGAAGGCCGGCGTCGACCAGCCGCAGACCTGGGACGAACTCCTCACCGCGGTGAAGAAGCTCAAGTCCGCCGGCGTCCTGCCGATCGCGCTCGCCGGTGGCAGCAAGTGGCCGGAACTGATGTGGGAGGAGTACCTCGTCGACCGCGTCGCTGGCCCCGACGCGTTCAAGGCCGTCGAGAACGGCGAGAAGGACGCCTGGAGCGACCCGGGCATCATCAAGGCGAACACGATGCTGCAGCAGCTCGTCGACGCGGGCGGGTTCGGCTCCGACTTCAACTCCGTCGTCGCCGACAGCAACGCCGACGCCGCGCTGCTCTACACCGGCAAGGCCGGCATGCTCCTGCAGGGCGCGTGGGCCTACGGCACCTTCACCACGTCGGCCGCTGACTTCGCGAAGTCCGGCCTCGGCTACACCAACTTCCCCGCGGTGGACGGCGGGAAGGGCGACCCGAAGAACATCGTCGGCAACGTCTCGGGCTACTTCTCCGTCTCTGCCGACGCATCCGAGTCGCAGAAGAAGGCAGCCATCGCGTACCTGACGAAGGGCACCTTCAACGACGAGTACACCGAGCGGCTCCTGAAGAACGGGCAGGTTCCCCCGGTGACGGACGTCGCCAGCCAGATCAGCGGCGGTTCCGACTCCTTCGTCGGGCAGACCTCGTCGCTGATCGACCAGGCGCCGAACTTCCAGATGTCGTGGGACCAGGCCCTCCCCGCTGCGCAGTCGACCGCGCTGCTGACCAACCTCGACAAGCTGTTCAGCAAGCAGATCACGCCGGAGCAGTTCTCCGACGCGATGAACCAGACGATCGGCAAGTAGGACCCTCATGACGCTCAGCACCACTCGCCCGGGCGGATCGCGTCAGCGGTCCGCCCGGGCGGCGGGCCCGTCGGGGTGGTACGCCGTCCCCGCGCTCGTCTTCTTCGCCGTCTTCGCCCTCGTGCCCCTCGTCGTGGCCCTCTGGCTCAGCTTCACCACGTGGGACGCGATCTCCTCCCCGACCTTCGTCGGACTGTCCAACTGGACTTCGGTCCTCGCCGACTCCGGCACCTGGCACGCGCTCCTGCTCACCCTCGAGGTCGTGGTGCTGTCCTGGGTCGTGCAGACCCCGATCAGCCTGCTCCTCGGCGTGTTCGTCGCCGGCAACCAGCGCTACCGCGCGATCCTCGCCGCGATCTACTTCCTGCCGCTCATCCTGTCCTCCGCGGCGATCGGACTGGCGTTCAAGGCGATCCTGGACCCCAACTTCGGACTCGGCGCCTCGCTCGGAGTGTCGG
>NZ_BACZ01000379.1 GCF_000333375.1 Curtobacterium sp. B18 | reverse complement strand
GCGTCCGCGCGGCGACGCGACCCTTCGCGCTGGGCGAANTTCATTTGTCGCGCCGCGAGTGAACTGTCGCCCAGCGCGAAACCTCACCCGCCTCGCGCGCCGTGTGCCGGTCAGGCGGGCGCGGGAGCCGTCGACTCGGCTTCGCGGAGGGTGCAGGGCAGCAGGAAGTGCGGCAGCTCGTCGGACTTCCCGTCGAGCTGGTCGATGAGCGCATCGGCGGCGCGGGTGCCGAGCCGGCGGCCAGGGGCCACCATGGTCGACAGTCGCGGGTAGTGCTGGTCGGCGTTCGTCTCGGACGAGGCGATGCTCAGCACCGAGACGTCCTCGGGCACGCGACGACCGGCGGCGTACAGCCCGACGAGGAGCCCCGCCGACGAGTCGTCCTTCATCACGAGCACCGCCGTCACGTCGGGGTCGAGGGCGAGGAGCTCGCTCGCGGCCGTGCGCCCACCGTCGCTCCCCGGGCCAGCCGTGACCACCGTGCCGACGAGTCCCCGTGCGGCGGTGACCCGACGGAAGGTGTCCTGGGTGCGGAGGTGCGGGGCGTAGCCGGCCATCGGCGTGCCCTCCAGGTCCTCGAGCACGAGGGCGAACCGCCGGTGCCCGAGCGCCTCGAGGTGGTCGATGCTCGACTCGATCGTGGTCTCGAAGTCGATGTCGACGAACGGCAGACCGCTGCTGTCCCGGGTGCGCCCGATGAGCGTGAAGGGGACGTCGAGGGCGGTGAGGACAGCGACGCGCGGGTCGTCCATCCGCACCTCCATGAGGATGACGCCGTCGACGAGCCCCCCGGAGACGAGGTCGTCGAGGTCGTCCCCTGCCGGGTCCACCGGCCAGAGCACGAGGTGGTAGCCGCGCTCGGACGCCCGCTCGGCGGCGCTCATGAAGAACTCCGACGTCGTCGGACTGAACCGGTTGCCCGTGGTCGGGAACAGCAGCGCGATGATCCGGGTGCGCCGGCTCGCCAGCGCACGGGCGACGACGTTGCCGCGGAACTTCAGTTCGCGCATCGCCGCCTGCACCCGGGCGGTCGTCGCCGGGGTGACGTACTTCGTGCCGTTCACCACGAAGGACACGGTGGCGATCGAGACTCCCGCGCGATCGGCGACCTGTTGCATCGTGGCCATGCCGTCCAGCCTACCGTCCAGGATGCGAAAAAAGCGCTTTACAGGTGAAGCGCTTTTCTGTTAGCTTCTCGCCCCAAGGACACAGCGACGATGACGTCAGCGGATTCGTGGTTGCGTGCCTGCCCCTGCATCCGCACAGAGAAGAGCTCTGCAATGAAGCAAAGATTCCCCTCCACGACGCGCCGGACCCGAGCCCTCGTCGGCGCGGTCGCCGTGCTCGCGACGATCCCCCTGGTCCTCACCGGGTGCTCCGGTTCCGGCTCGGCCTCCTCCGGCGGGAGCAAGGCCCTGACGATCGAGGACTACTACGACGCGACCTACAACCCCGTCTACAAGCAGTGCGCGAAGCAGGTCGACGCGACCGTCACGATCAACCACGTCGCCGGCGCCGGTCTGATCTCGAAGGTCCTGCAGCAGGCATCGTCGCGGACCCTCCCCGACGTCCTCATGCTCGACAACCCCGACGTGCAGCAGATCGCGGCCTCGGGTGCGCTGTCCGAGCTGAGTGACTACGGCCTGAGCGCCGAGGGCGACGTCCCCGGCGTGAAGGCGGCGAGCACCTACAAGGGGAAGCTCTACGGCCTGCAGTCGAACACGAACTCGATCGCGCTGTACTACAACAAGAAGCTGCTCTCGGACGCCGGCGTCCAGCCGCCCAAGACGTGGGACGAGCTGAAGGCCGCCGCGAAGAAGCTCACCTCCGGGTCGACGTACGGCTTCGCGATGAGCAACATCAACACCTACGAGGGCACCTGGCAGTTCCTGCCCTTCTTCTGGTCGAACGGTGGTGACGAGAAGGACATCGCGACGCCCGAGGCGGCGCAGGCCCTGCAGCTCGTCGAGGACCTGCAGAACGACGGCTCGATGTCGAAGAGCTCGATCAACTGGGCCCAGGCCGACGTCAACAACCAGTTCCTCGCCGGCAAGGCCGCGATGATGATCAACGGCCCGTGGCAGCTCCCCGCCCTCAACGCGAAGAAGGGCCTCGAGTTCGACAGCGTCCCGATCCCCACCCGTACCGGTGAGGCGACCGTCGCACCGCTCGGCGGCGAGGCGTTCACCGTCCCGCAGACCGGCGACAAGGCGAAGATGCAGCTGGCCGCCAAGTTCGTCGGCTGCCTGCACTCGCAGAAGACCCAGAAGGCCCTCGCCGAGGTGAGCGGCAACGTGCCGACGAACCTCGAGGCCGGCGCCGCGTGGGCGTCCGACCACCCGCAGGTCGCCTCGTTCGTCACCACGGTGAAGACCGCCCGCGCCCGCACCGGTGAGCTCGGACCCGACTGGCCCAAGGCCGCGACGAAGATCTACACCGCCGTCCAGCTCGCCCTCACGGGCAAGGCCGACCCCGAGGCCGCGCTCAAGCAGGCGCAGTCGCAGAGCCAGTAGTGCACGAGGGAGCCGGCCGCCCGGTCGGCTCCCTCCCCACCCTCGGAAGGAGCGGTTCCGGCATGAGCGCCACGACACAGACCCGACCACGGACCACGGCGTCCGTCCCACCACCACGACCCGGCCAGCGCCGAGCGCGCATGCGCACCGGGCTCACCCGATGGCTCTTCGTCATCCCGGCCGCGCTGTTCGTGGCCGTGTTCTTCGGCTACCCGGTCGTCAAGAACGTCATCATGTCCTTCCAGGACTACACGACCAAGACCTTCTTCACGGGCGAGGCCCCGTGGGTCGGGCTCGGCAACTACATCCAGGTGTTCCAGAGCTCGGTCTTCGCGACGAGCGTCGTGAACACCGCACTGTTCACCGCGGGCTCGATCGTCCTGCAGTTCGTGATCGGCCTCGGTCTCGCGCTGTTCTTCCGGCGGCACTTCCCGCTCTCCGGCTTCCTGCGCGGGCTCCTCCTGCTGCCGTGGCTGCTGCCGCTGATCGCGTCGAGCGCGGTCTGGAAGTGGCTGCTCGACCAGGACAGCGGGGCGCTCAACCAGCTCCTCGGCCTGGTCGGCATCGCACCGGTGCCGTGGCTCGTCAGCCCGAGCCTGGCCCTCATCGCCGTCATCGGCGTGAACGTGTGGCTCGGCATCCCGTTCAACACGACGATCCTCTACAGCGGACTGCAGTCCGTCCCGCCGGAGCTGTACGAAGCCGGCGCACTCGACGGCGCCACCGGCTTCAAGGCGTTCTGGTACATCACCTGGCCGAGCATCCGGAGCGTCGTCAGCGTCGTGATCGTCCTGGGGGTGGTCTACACGTTGAAGGTCGTGGACATCATCCTCGGCCTCACCGGCGGCGGACCGGCGAACTCCACGCAGACCCTCGCCACGAACGCGTACCACCAGTCGTTCATCAACTTCCAGTTCGGCATCGGAGCCGCGGTGAGCAACGTGCTCATCGTCGTCTCGTTCGTCTTCGCGATGGTCTACATCGCGATCTCCAGGAAGGCGGTCGACGAATGAGCGTCGGAATCGCGAACCAGACCGTCACCGCCACCCGGGCGATCACGACGAAGCGCAGCGCACGGGTCCCCGGGCCGAAGCGCGGCGTCAAGGGCATCCCGCTCACGATCCTCGGCTGCGTGTTCCTCGCGATCATGGTGTTCCCCGTCTACTGGATGGTGAACACGAGCCTGCAGGCCACGTCCGGTGCCGCGACCGCGACCTGGTTCCCGTTCTCGCCCACCTTCCGCGGGTACGAGACGGCGTTCGCGCAGCAGGGGCAGAACTTCCTGTCGAGCATGATCATCGGCCTCGGCACCGTCGTGCTGACCCTGGCGATCGCGACCCCGGCCGCGTACGGGCTGGCCCGGTTCAAGATGCGCGGCACCCGGGTGTTCCTGCTCGTGCTGCTCATCACGCAGATGATCCCGGCGATCGTCATCGCGAACGCGCTCTACACGCTGTTCAACAACGTCGGACTGCTGAACAGCTACATCGGGCTGATCCTCGCCGACAGCGCCGTCCAGGTGCCGTTCGCCGTGCTGCTCATGCGCGCGTTCATGGAGTCGATCCCGCCGAGCCTCGTCGAGGCCGCGCTCGTCGACGGCGCGAACGACTTCCGGGCGTTCGTCTCGATCGTCCTGCCCATCAGCCGGAACGCCATCGTCACGGCGGCGCTCTTCACCTTCCTCGGGGCCTGGGGCGACTTCCTCATCGCACTGACCCTGACGTCGACGACCGCGGTCAGGCCCATCACGCTCGGCATCTACAACTACATCGGTTCGAACGTCACCGACTGGGGGCCCGTCATGGCGACGTCCGTCCTCGCGTCGCTGCCGGCCGCCGTGCTGCTCATCGTCGCCCAGCGGTACATCTCCGCCGGTGCGCTCGGCGGCGCCGTCAAGTGACGGCGACCGACCCCGCGGCGACCGACCCTGCGGCGACCGCGGCGACCGCGGCGACCGCGGCTGTCGACCCCGGGGCAGCCGTCCTGTGACGGCCGGCGACACCCACGAACCCCAGCCAGAAAGGCACACCATGACCACCACCCCGCTGCGCATCACCGTCTGGGGCGAGAACGTCCACGAGCAGGTCGAGCAGCACGTCGCCGAGCGGTACCCCGACGGCATGCACGGCGCGATCGCCGACGGCATCCGCGAGAACCTGCCGGACGCCGTCGTCCGCACGGCGACGATGCAGGAGCCCGAGCACGGACTCACCGACGAGGTCCTCGCCGAGACCGACGTCCTCACCTGGTGGGGGCACGCCGCGCACCACGAGGTGGACGACGCCGTGGTCGACCGCGTGCACAAGCACGTCCTGTCCGGCATGGGGCTCGTGGTGCTGCACTCCGGCCACTGGTCGAAGATCTTCGGGAAGCTCATGGGGACCACCTGCACGCTCCGGTGGCGCAGCGAGCACGACCAGGAACTCGTCTGGACCGTGAACCCGCAGCACCCCATCACGCGCGGCGTCCCGAACCCGATCGTGATCCCCGAGCAGGAGATGTACGGCGAGTACTTCGACGTGCCGACGCCCGACGAGCTGGTCTTCATCTCCGGCTTCACCGGCGGCGAGGTGTTCCGGAGCGGCATGACCTACCGCCGCGGCCTCGGGAAGATCTTCTACTTCTCCCCCGGCGACCAGGACTTCCCCGTCTACCACCACAAGGACGTCCGACGCGTGATCGCGAACGCGACCGAGTGGGCCCGGCCGGAGCGCGAGCGGGAGATCCCGACGCTCCGCCGGTACGACCTCGGCGAGTACTTCGACGGCCAGCACTACCGCGGCCCGTTCGACGACGCACCGGTCGACGAGGAGGTGTCCGCGTGACCGCGCCGCTCCGGGTCGTCCAGGTCGGTGCCGGTGGCATGGGCCGGGCGTGGCTCGCGACCGTCGCCGCGGACCCGGACGTCGAGCTCGTCGGCATCGTCGACCTCGACCTCGACGCCGCGCGCGCTGGGGCGGAGGTCGCCGGCGACCCGACGATCCCGGTCGGCCGCGACCTCACCGCACTCATCGCCGAGACCGGTGCCGAGGCCGTCCTCGACATCACGGTCCCCGTCGCGCACCACCCGGTCACGCTCGAGGCCCTCCGCGCCGGGCTCCCCGTCCTCGGGGAGAAGCCGGCAGCGCAGACCGTCGCCGAGGCGCTCTCGCTCGCCGCGGCCGCCGAGGCCACGGGCAAGCTGTTCATGGTCTCGCAGTCCCGTCGGTACAACGACCACCTCGTCGCGTTCCGGCAGCACGTCCGCGGGCTCGGACAGGTAGGGGGCCTGAGCACGCGCTTCGCCAAGGCCCCGCACTTCGGCGGCTTCCGCGAGGAGATGGACGACGTCCTCCTGCTCGACATGGCGATCCACGCCTTCGACTCCGCCCGGTACGTCCTCGAGCGCGACCCGGTGTCGGTGTACTGCGAGTCGTGGAACCCGTCGTGGTCCTGGTACCGGGGCGACGCCGCGGCCGCCGCGGTCTTCACCTTCGAGGACGACGTCCACTACGTGTACGACGGCTCGTGGTGCGCGCCGGGCGCCGAGACCTCGTGGAACGGCGACTGGCGGGCCTCCGGGTCCGACGGGACCGCGCTGTGGGACGGCGACCACGACCCGTGGAGCGACCTCGACGGCACCCCGGGCGCTCCGGAGGCGGCACCCGGCGTCGGCAACGAGATCGCCGGCGCCCTCGCGTCCTTCGTCCGCGCGGTCCGCTCCGGCGAGCGCCCCGACGGCGAGGTGCACGGCAACGTGATGAGCCTGACGATGGTGGACGCCGCGATCGCGTCCGCCCGCACCGGACGGCGCATCGTGATCGACGAGGTCCTCGAGCAGGCGCACGCCACCGCGCTCGAGGCCGAGCAGGACGAGTCGATCCGCGAGCGGCTCGCCGCGTGGGGATCGGTCCGGAGCGCGCTCGCGACGGGGTCACCGGACACGGCCGCGCTCGGCTGAACGAGGCGAGTGGGCCGGGAGG
>NZ_BACZ01000380.1 GCF_000333375.1 Curtobacterium sp. B18 | reverse complement strand
CGACGGTGCTGCGGGTCGCGGCGCCCCGGTGAACGAAGGCGCGGTCGAGGTGCCCCATGCGCTGGTCGTGGTCCGTGACGAGGAAGGCGTACTCGTGGTCGGGCGGGAACAGCGCCGGTGCGCCGAGCGGGAGCACGAGCCGTTCGCCGAGCCGTTCGACCTCGGCGGTGCCGGAGCCGATCCAGGTGACGACGTAGTCACCGCCGGCCGGCACCACCCCCGAGAGCGCACCGCGCAGCTGGGACCGCCGAACGGTCAGCTCGGCGTCACCGATCGCCGTGTACCGGTACTCGAACGGCGTCTCGGTCACGCGCGCGACCCACCGCTCGCCGCCGTAGACCGCGCCGAGGTCCCGCGCGGCGTCGGCAGGGAGCTCACCGGACACCTCGAAGCGGACCGTCGCCGGCGTCGGGACCGGTCCGTCGGCGAAGTCGTCCGTCAACGGGTCGGCCACGCGCACCCCCGTCTGACGGATGTCCAGAACCCGCTGTCTCCCTCGTTATCTGGATACGCTGTCCCGGTGAGCGCGGCGTATCGTTGCGCGGAACCGATCCGCACCGAAGGGGCGACCGCGTGAGTGAGATCGACCTGACGGCCGCCATCACCCGGCTCGAGGCCGCGATGGGCGCGCTGCGCGGGCGACTGCGGGTGCGCCTGGACGTCTCCGGCTCGGACCTCACGGTGCTGCAGTACGTCGCCCGCGCGGAAGCCGCCGAGCGGAAGGTCCGGGTGAAGGACCTCGCGTCGCACCTCGGCCTGAGCGGCCCGGCGGTCACGGGCGCCGTCGACCGTCTCGAACGGGCCGGACACCTGTGCCGCGTGCCGAACCCGGACGACGGGCGGAGCCGCTACATCGAGTTGACCCCGGAGACCGAGCGCGCCTACGCGAGTGCGATGGACAGCACCAACGAGCATCTGCACGAGCTGGTGTCCTCCTTCACTGATCGCGAGCGGGCGAAGTACGTCCGGGTCATCGACCGCGTCATCGAGGCGCTCGAGTTCGGCGCCCCGTCCCCGTGACGGCAGCGTACGGGCGGTGGCGGACGCACCCCGAACGTTTGTCCACCAAGCGCAGTTAGGTAATTTCCCTACCTATCTGGCCGGACGGGAGCCACCGCCGGCCGTAGCGTCTCCGGAGGATGCCCCCGATCGGGGGTACCAGACGACGGGGAGGGAACCATGGGCACGTACGAATCCCAGCAGGGCGTCGATCCGGTGCGCATCGAGACGTTCCGTCGGATGCGCAAGCGCTGGAAGTACGGCGAGCTGCAGGACGGCGCCGGTCTCTACGACGACTTCTTCACCGACACCGCCCGCGACCCGCGCGGCCGCTGACGAACCGACGGGAGGCGCNTGNNNNATCCNCCNCGCGCCTCCCNTCTCCNCGCGCTGGGCGACNCCGCNCGGGTCACGCNGCGCGTGACGTGTCGGTCAGCGCGCATCGGCGGCCGGTGGGGCGCGGGACGGGAGTCCCTCTT
>NZ_BACZ01000381.1 GCF_000333375.1 Curtobacterium sp. B18 | reverse complement strand
GGCCGCCGCGGCAGCGAGACGGCAGCCGACCGGACGGTGCGGCGACCCCGGCGATTAGGTCCGCGATCGCGGATCCGCCGCCCTCGCCCGGGAAGAACGCCTGCACGACGGCGGCCGGTCGACGTCCGACGGCGCCGGTGTGGTCCGGCACGCCGTCGAGCGCCCAGCCGATCGCGTACGGCCGACCGGTCAGCAGCACCACGACGGTCGGGGTGCCGGTGGCGACGACGGCCTCGACGAGGCCGCGCTGGACACCGGGCAGGTCGAGCGACTCGGTGTCGTTGCCCTCGCCGACGGTGCCGCGGCCGAACAGCCCCGCCTGGTCGCCGACCACGACGACCGCCACGTCGGACCGCTCCGCGACCGCCACCGCGTCGGCGAACCCGGACCGGTCGTCGCCCGTCACGGCGCAGCCAGCGGTGAAGCGGACCGCGTCGCTGCCGAGGGCGTCGGTCAGGGCCTCGCGGACGGTCGGGATGGCGAACCCGAGCGGCAGGTCGGGGTGGGCCGCGAGCACGTGGTTGGCGAAGGAGTAGCAGCCCTGCAGCGCCTCGGCCCGGTCGGCGTTCGGGCCGATCAGGGCGACCGAGGCACCCGGCCGGAGGGGCAGGACCGGGGCGTCAGTGCCGTCGACGGACCCGTTCGACAGCAGGACGAGCGACTTCGCGGCGAGCTCCGTCGCGAGTGCCCGGTGCCGGGGCGTGTCGAGGTCGATCCGGGTCGGCGGCTCGTCCTCGAACGCGTCGGGGTCGAGCAGTCCGAGCCGCTCCTTCTGGCGCAGCACGCGGAGCACCGCGCGGTCGACGAGCGCCTCGTCCACCTCGCCGGCCCGCACGCGGTCGACCAGCGGTTGCAGGTAGGCGTCACCGGACGGGAGCTCGACGTCGATCCCCGCGGTGAGGGCCATCGCGGCCGCCTCGCCACGGTCGGCGGCGATGCCGTGCATGACCTCGAGGAAGGCGACCGAGAAGTAGTCGGCCACCACCGTGCCGTCGAAGCCGAGACGGTCGCGGAGCAGGTCGGTGAGCAGTTCGCCGTTCGCCGCGACCGGGACGCCGTCGACCTCGGCGTACGAGTTCATGACGCTCCGGGCGCCGCCGTCGCGCAGCGCCATCTCGAACGGCGGCAGGAAGACGTCGGCGACCTCGCGCGGGCCGGCGTGCACCGGGGCGTGGTTCCGGCCGGCCTGCGACGCGGAGTACCCGAGGAAGTGCTTGAGCGTCGCGTCCACACCGGCGCGCTGGAGTCCGCGGACGTACGCCGTGCCGATCGTCCCGACGAGGTACGGGTCCTCGCCGATGCACTCGTCGACCCGCCCCCACCGCGGGTCGCGGATGACGTCGAGCACCGGGGCGAGGCCCTGGTGCACGCCGAGCTGGCGCATCGAGTCGCCGATCGCCTCGCCGACCTGGTCGACGAGGTCCGGGTCGAACGCGGCACCCCACGCCAGCGGGGTCGGGAACGTGGCGGCTTTCCACGCGGCGAGCCCGGTGAGGCACTCCTCGTGCACGAGCGCCGGGATCCCGAGTCGCGTCTCCCGCTTGAGCCGGCGCTGCTCGGCCCAGAGCCAGGCGGCGCGCTCGTCGGGTTCGACCGGCCGGGTGCCGTACACCCGGGTGAACTGCCCGAGACCGTGTCGGGTGATGTCCGCGAGCGTCCGGCCGCCGTCGGCGTCCCGGTCGCCGGCCATCTCGCCCTGCATCGGTGCGACGAGGCCGTTCTGGTCGAGCCAGTAGCCGACGAGCTGGGCGGTCTTCTCCTCGAGCGTCATCGCGGCGAGCAGGGTGGTCGCTCGGTCGGCGGCGGCCCCGTCCGCCAGGTCGGTGCGTTCGGACTGGAGGCGCGGTACGGGACCGCCCCGCGCCTCCCGTCCGTCGCCGGTCGCGCTGGTGACGTGCTCCTGCGTCGCGGGGTGCGCCTCCTGGCCGTCCGTGGTCTCGGCCGTCGGGCCGAGCGTGCTCACCCCTTCACCGCCCCGGTCAGACCGCCGACGATGCGCTTCTGGAAGACCGCGAAGAACACGAGCGCGGGGATCATCGACAGCGACGTGAACGCGAGCACCCGGGCGGTGTCGACCGAGTACTGCGACGAGAACGCCTGGACCCCGAGCGGCAGCGTGTACGCCGATGCGTCGTTGAGGATGAACAGCGGGAGGATGTAGCTGTTCCAGCTGCCGATGAACGCCAGGATGCCGACCGTCACGACACCGGGCAGCGACAGCGGGACGACCATCCGGAAGAAGAACCCGAGCCGGCTGGCCCCGTCGATCGACGCCGCCTCCTCGAGTTCGTCGGGGATCGCGCGGAGGAACGGCACGAGGATGATCACCGTCGTGGGCAGGGCGAAGGCGATCTGCGGCAGGATCACCCCGGCCAGGCTGTTGGTCAGCCCGAGGTCCTTCACGAGCAGGTAGAGCGGGGTGATCGCGACGGTGATCGGGAACATCAGGCCGGCGGCGAAGAGCGAGTAGAGCGCGTCGCGCCCCCGGAACCGGTAGCGGGCGATGACGAAGCTGGCCATCAGTCCGAGTACGACGACGCCGACGGTGGTGGTGACGCCCGCGATGACGGAGTTGCCGAGCTGCTGCCAGAACACGCCGCTCGACAGCACGGAGAGGTAGTTGTCGACCTGCCACGGGCTGGGGAGACCTGCGGGGCTCGCGGTGATCTGCGAGTTGCTGCGGAACCCGCCGAGCACGATGTACAGGACCGGCCCGACGCAGACCGCGATGAAGAGCAGGGCGATGAAGTACGTGCCCAGGTTGCGCTCGCGCCGGACGGGCCCGGTGTCGCGGGGTCGACGCTTCGGTGCGACGAGGGAGGCGGTGGCGGTCATCGGTCGGCCTTCTCGGTCAGGGCGGTGGCGGTCATCGGTCGGCCTTCTCGGTCAGGGCGCCGGCGGTGTCGCGGCGCAGGACGAACCGCTGGTAGACCAGGGCGATCACCAGCGAGATGAGGAAGATGACCACGGCGACGGCGTTGCCGTACCCGTAGTTGCCGGAGAGGCGGCCGTTGGCGACCATGTACGTCGCCATCGTCGAGGTGCCGGCCGTCGAGGCGATGTACTGCCCCCAGATGATGTAGACGAGGTCGAACAGCTGCAGCGACCCGATGATCGACAGGAACGCCCAGATGCGCACGGTCGGGCCGAGGAGCGGCAGCGTGATGCGCCGCTGGATCTGCCAGTAGCTCGCGCCGTCGAGCTGCGCGGCCTCGAACAGTTCCTCGGGGATGCTCTGCAGTCCGGCGAGGAAGAGGATCACCGCGAAACCGATGTACTTCCACGAGATGATCGCGAGCAGCGTCCAGATCGCGATGTCGGGGTTCGACAGCCAGTCGGCGCGGAGCGCACCGAGCCCGACGGTCTGGAGCAGGTCGTTCACGGCGCCGCTCGACTGGAGCATGAGGCTCCACCCGGTGCCGACGATGACCTCGGAGATGACGTAGGGCAGGAAGATGAGGACGCGGATCAGGCCACGTCCGCGGATGCGCTGGTTGAGCAGCAGCGCGAGGACGATCGCGATCGGGCCCTGCACGAGGAGCGACCCGACGACGATGATCAGGTTGTGCCAGAGCACGCCCCGGAACGCGGCGTCGGTGAAGATCACCGCGTAGTTCTGCAGGCCGACGAAGTCGGTGGGGGTGCCGTAGCCCTGCCAGCGGTAGAAGCCGTAGTAGGCCGCGAGCACGACGGGCAGGATGACGACCCCGACGAACATGATGGTCGCGGGGCCCGCGAGGACGGCGATCTCGACCCGGGTGCGGACGTCGGTCCCCTTGCGGACCCGGCGGACCGGGGCCGACGGCGAACCGTCGGCCCCGCCCGTGCGACGCCCCGTCCCGGACCGGGCCTCCTCGGGACGAGCCGAGGAGGCGCTGGTGACGGAGGTGGTCATGGGTGTCAGCCCTTCGCCGCGGCCTGGTTGACGGTGGAGATGATGTCGTCGACGGACCCCTTGCCCGCGAGCAGGTTGACCACGCTCGTGTTGAGCGCGTTGCCGACGTTCTGGCCGTAGACGGTGTCGAGGTAGTTCGACACGAACGGGGCCTTGTTGTACGACTCGAGCACGGTCTTCAGGTACGGCTCGGTGACGACCGACTGCGCGGACTCGTTCGCCGGGATCGCGTTGAAGGCCTTGTAGTAGGCCTCCTGCACGGGCTTCTCGGTCATGTAGTTGAGGAAGTCGGTGCACGCCTGCTTCGGAGCCTTGGCCGAGCAGGAGTACCCGTCGACCGCGCCCATCATCGAACCGGGTGCGCCCTTGCCGCCGGAGACCTCCGGGAAGGGGAAGAAGCCGAGGTCGGACAGCGGCTTGCCGTCCGGGGTGAGCGAGGAGATCACGCCCGGGTCCCACGCCCCCATGAGCTCCATCGCGGCCTTGTGGTTCGCGACCAGCCCGGCCGAGCTGCCGGCGCCCTGCTGCGCAGCGGTGGTCAGGTAGCCGTCGTTGAACGGCTTCGTGTCGAAGAACGCCTTGGTGTCCTTGCCCGCCTGGGTCCAGCAGGAGTTCGTGAACTTCAGGTCCTGCGCGGTCTTGACGAGGGTCTTCTCGCTGCAGGCGCGGAGCGCGAAGTTGTAGTACCAGTGCGCGGCCGGCCAGGCGTCCTTCGCACCGACGGCGACCGGCTGGATGCCTTTGTCCTTGAGCTTCTGGATGTCGTCGTTCAGCTCGTCCATCGTGGTCGGCGTGCCCTCGATGCCGGCCTGCTCGAAGAGGTCCTGGCTGTACCAGATCCCCTCCGGGTTGACGTCGACCGGCATGGCCCAGGTCTTGCCGTCCTGCTTGTACCCGCCGAAGGCACCGTCGCTGATCTCGCTCTTCGCCGTCTTCCCGATCGAGTCGGAGATGTCCATCAGCTGGCCGGCGTTCACCATCGCGGACATCTTGCCGCCGCCGCGCTGCAGGAAGACGTCGGGTGCGGACCCCGAGTTGAGGGCGGTCTGGAGCTTGCCGTCCAGGTCCTCGTTCTGGATGGCCTGGATCTTGATGGTGACGTTCGGGTTCTTCGCCTCGAAGTCCTTGACGGTCTTCTCCCAGAACGCCTTGCCGGGACCGGTGGTCGAGTTGTGCCAGAAGGTCATCGAGACCTTCCCGCCGTCGCCGCCGGCCGCGTCGCTGCCGGATGAGCAGCCCGCGGCCACCAGTGCGGTCGTCCCGATCAGCGCGATGGCTGCTGCGGCACGGATCTTCCTCGTCATCGTGGATCTCCTGAAGTGTCGTCGTTGACAAACAGCGACATCGACTGCCGCTGCGGAGAGCGTGCCAGCTGCTCCGGACGCTTGTCAATCGATATCGATAACGTTTTCTTTACCGATTCGGCGCGGGGTCAGCGGTACGGTGTGCACATGGACACGGCCCTCGGCATGCGTCCCGGAGCCGGCCGGGTCACCATCGCGGACGTCGCACGTGCCGCCGGGGTGTCCATCCCGACCGTGTCGAAGGTCATCAACCAGCGCGACGGCGTGGCCGCGGCGACGATCCTGCGGGTGCAGGAGGTGGTCGAGCAGCTCGGCTACGAGACCTCGCTCGTCGCACGGAGCCTCCGCAGCTCGCGGACGAACGTCATCGGGATCCTCGTCACCGAGTTCGAACCGTTCTCGACCGAGCTCCTGCGCGGGGTGTCCGGCGCCACCACCGGTACCGGCTACGAGCTGCTCGCGTACGCCGGCCTCGTGACCGGTGCCGAGCAGAAGGGCTGGGAACGCCGGTCCCTCTCACGGTTGTCCGGCACGCTCATCGACGGCGCGATCGTCGTCACGCCGAGCACCGCGCTGTCGAGTTCGTCGATCCCGGTCGTGGCGATCGACCCGCACACGGGCCCCGAGGGGCACGCCACGGTCGACTCGGACAACGAGGCCGGGGCCGTCCAGGCGGTCGAGCACCTCGTCGCGCTCGGGCACACCCGGATCGCACACCTGCGCGGCCGTCCGGACCTGGCGTCGGCACAGCTCCGCGAGGCCGGCTACCGGCGCGCGTTGGCCGCGGCGGGCCTGCCCGTGGACGAGTCGCTCGTCCGCGACGGCGGCTACCAGGAGGACCGCTCGGCCGAGGTCGCCGCCGACCTGCTCGCCGGCCCGGACCGTCCGACCGCGGTGTTCGCGGCCAACGACTCGTCGGCGGTCGGGGTGCTCCGCGCCGCCGCCGAGCTCGGACTGCAGGTCCCCGACGACCTGTCGGTGGTCGGGTTCGACGACGTGCCGCAGGCCGCCACGACCACGCCACCGCTGACCACCGTCGCACAGCCCCTCGTCGAGCTCGGCTCGCGGGCGGTCGACATGCTCCGACGATGC
>NZ_BACZ01000382.1 GCF_000333375.1 Curtobacterium sp. B18 | reverse complement strand
GGAAGAGCGAGAACCTGCCGGTCTGCGACTGGCCGCCAGGGGTGAGCGCGAAGAAGACCATTCAGTACAGCGGGAAGACCATCACGATTGCCAGCGCGGTGAGTCGGCCGACGAGCACCCAGCGGCTCGGGCGCGGCTTCCGCCGCGCGGTGGTCGGACGGGAGGCGCGGGTCGAGCCCGCAACGGACAGCGCCATCAGATGGCCTCCTCTGCCTTCTTGTTGGCCCGCTGCCGGAGCAGCGTGAACACGAGCAGGATCGCGACGAGCACCAGTCCGAGCGCCGCGGCGTACCCCATCCGCGCGTCGATGAACGCGGACCGGAACACGTACTGGATGAGCACCGTGGTGGAGAAGCCGGGGCCGCCGCCGGTCATCACGTAGATGACGTCGAACGCCTGCAGCGAGAACACCACGTTGAGGATGCGCGATCACGCGCGCCGCACGCTGATCGCGACGCGACCGGGGGCGGACGGGAGGCGCGGGTCGGGCCCGCACTCCTCCCTCGCAGGCTCGGTCGGCGCGCCCCGCGCAACGCTTCGCGTTGCCGCTGAGCGGGGCGCGCTCCCGTCCGTCAGTCCGTCACTCGGGCAGCGGCTCGGCGTACGTCCGGAACGCACCGCGCTCGGTGTGGATCGCCCACAGGCGGTCCGCGATCGCCGCACCGGAGTGCTCCGGCTGCCCGTCGTCGATGCCGAACGGGATGATGAGCTGACCGACGTGGACGTCCTCGTCCCGGACGGCGTCGTGCAGCAGCTGCGCGTAGGCGCTCTCGCCCGCGAAGGCGACCGACGTGCCGGTCACCCGCGCGCCGGGGCGCACCGCGCTCCCGCCGTTGACGAACAGGATCGTGCCGTGGCCGATCGCGCGCATGCCGGGCAGGACCTGGCGGACGGCGTTCACCGAGCCGTAGACCGAGAACTCGATCGGGCCGACGAGGTCCTCCGCCGTGGTCTCGAGCACCGGTCGCATGTACTCCTTGGCGGGCAGGGGGCTGTACTGCAGCACCTCGATCGGGCCGAGCTGCTCGGTCGCACGCTCGAGGGCGGCGCGCAGCGAGTCGCCGTCGCGGACGTTCGCGGCGAACCCGGCGGCGGTGTGGCCGTGCTCGCGGAGTTCGGCGACGAGGGAGTCCAGGCGGTCCTGGTTGCGGGAGACCAGGGCGATCGAGAAGCCCTCCCGTGCGAAGCGTTCGGCGACGGCGAGGCCGAGGCCCTGCCGGTCCGA
>NZ_BACZ01000383.1 GCF_000333375.1 Curtobacterium sp. B18 | reverse complement strand
CGCTCGCCGCCGCGGCGTACCAGCCGGGGGAGTACGCACCGGCACTCGTGTCGACGAGCTTGTCGTCGATGACGCCGTCGAAGAAGTCGGCGACCATCATGGTCTTGTCGTCGGTCATGTCGACGACCCACTCGTCGCCGTCGACCTTGAACCACCGGGCGCCGGCCTGCTGCGCGTACGCGGCGAAGGGGGAGGCGTCGGCGACGGGGAAGACCTCGAGGTAGTTCTGGGCCCCGGTCGACCGGACCTTCTCGGCGAGGTCGCGCCACTCGTCCCACGTCGTCGGGGGTTCGCCGCCGGCCTGCTCGAGGATCGCCGTCTGGTAGTAGAAGCCCATCGGGCCGGTGTCCTGCGGGATGCCGTAGATGCCGTCCACGAACGACACCTGCGCCCAGGCCGCGTCGTCGTACTTCGACTCGAAGTCCTTCGCGCCGTACCGGGCGAGGTCGGTGAGGCCGTTGGCGAGCATGAACTCGGGGATCTGCCGGAGCTCGACCTGGCCGATGTCGGGGCCACCGCCGGCCGCGAGCGCCGAGTACATCTTCTGGTAGCCGCCGCTGTTGCCGCCGGGGATCCAGTTGGCCGTGACCTGGATGTCCGGGTGCGACTCGTTCCAGACGTCGCACACCTTCTGCAGGTCCTTGAGCCAGGCCCAGTAGGTCAGCTCGACCTTCTGCCCGCTCGCCGCGGCGGGGATGAGTGCCGCCTTGTTCACGTTGGTGGAGCCCGGCACGGCGCACCCGGCCAGGAGTCCGGCGGCAGCGGTGCCCAGGCCGAAGCCCAACAGCTGTCGTCTCGATATCGCGCTTCGGTTCGCTTGTGGCCGCATTGCCTGGACTCCGGTTCGTCGTCGATCGGGGTGCCCTCCACCCAACCACAAAACCGAGCAGGGCTGTACTTTCACGCAGACTCTGGGTGTTCGCTCCGGGCCGTGGGCGACGAGGGCCGAACAGGTGGAGTGTGGGCGCACACGAAACGTCGGGGTTCGTGACAGCCCCGGCGACCGTCCGAGAGGAGCTGCCATGACGTCGACCAACGCGACGAGTGAACTGCACGAGATCCTGGGACAGCGGCTGGAGGGCGGTGGGACCTGGGCCTGGGCGTACGCCGACGTCTCCGGCAACGTGGACGACCCGAGACGGCAGGCGGCGCTGCGGCTCCGTGTCGTCGAGGGGGCGCTCCGGAAGCAGGGCGCGGCCGACGACGTGGTCGACCTCGTCGCCGGCGAGTTCGAACAGGCACCGGGGGTCCCGTCACCCGTCACCCGGTACGTCCTCGTGCACGACGGCACGCTCGTGATCAGCGAGGTGCTCCCCGGCACGCTGCACGGCCCCGAGTCCGTCGGGGTCGGCGACGTCCCCGACCTCGTCCCGCTGGTCGCCCACCGTCCGGTCGACCTGCCGTTCCTGGTGGTCCACGCCGGCAAGGAGGGCGGGGCGTTCCGCGCCTACCGACTCGGCCACGCACCGGTGTCGCACGACGAGCAGCAGGTGCAGGGACACAACGACACGCTGCACTACGCCAAGGCGGGGACGGGCTGGAAGCAGCCGCACTGGCAGCAGCACACCGAGGAGATCTGGAAGCAGAACTCCGCCGAGACCGCCGCTTCCGTCGACGAGGCCGTCCGGACCCTCCGGCCGGGGCTCGTCGTGGTGGCCGGGGACGTCACCGCACGCGAACTCCTCGTGAAGGCGCTGTCGTCGGAGACCCGCGGACTCACCTCCGTCTTCCCGGGAGACCCCCGCGCGGACGCCGCGTCGAAGCAGGCCTTCGTCGAGCACGTCGAGACCGCTCTCGCCCGTGTGGTGGCCACCCGGCGGCACGACCTCGAGCAGCTGCTCCGCACCCACGTCGGCCGTGGTGACAACCTCGCCGTGACGGGGCTCGGCGCCGTCGTCGGGGCACTGCAGCAGGCGCAGGGCGCGGTCGTCGCGCTCGACGCGGTGGCCGTCGGGGACAAGACGCTCCTCGCGCTCGCCGGAGCCCCGTGGGTCGCGACCGCGCCGGAGCAGGCCGGCGGGACGCCCGTGATCGGGGCGGTACCGGCCGTGTGCGCGCTCGTCCGCGCGGCCGTCCTGACCGACGCGGAGCTCGTGCTCGTCAACGCCGCGTCGCTGCCGGGCGGGGTCGCCGCGGCCGCGCTGCTGCGGTGGCCGGTCGGTCCGGCCGTCCCCGCCTGATCCCGGCCCGGGGCGGGCCCGGTCGCGGGCCCGCTCCCGAGCGCGCCCAGTCGGAACGTGCGTACCTGGTCGGAACCGGCGTACCTGGTCGGAACGGGCGTCCCTGGTCGATCCGTTCGACCCGGTACGCCCGTTCCGGCTCCCCATCGCAAGCGTTCTGGGAAGTCTCAGTCCTGCAGGGACCGGTCGCGCCGGGGGACCAACGGCAGCGCCAGCAGCGGCAGCACCCCGACGACCCCGAACGACGCCGCGAACCCGACCGCCCCGACGAGCGCACCGATCCCGGGGCCGACGGCGCTCGCCGCGATGAACTGCCCGGTGTTCTGCGCCCCGAGCGCGCGTCCCGACCAGAACGGTCCGGCAGCCTCGGCGACCGACGTGTATGCCAGGCCGTTGTCCGCGACGGTCACGCTCGTCGCGACGACCAAGAACACCGCGGCGGCCGCGAGGTGCGTGGCGTCCACCAGGGCCAGCAGCCCCATCACCGCCGCGGCGCTCACGGCGACGATCCGCAGGGGGCCGACCCGGGACGCGGCGCGGTCGCTCCAGGCGCCGACGAGGATCCGGCCGATCGCCCCGACGAACTGCGAGGCGCCGACGAGCAGCCCGGCGGCCGGGGTCGACCAGCCGAGGCCGACGAGCCACACCAGCCCGTAGGTCGACAGCGTGAACTGCGGCACGACCAGCAGGACCGACACGGCGTGGATCCGCCAGAGGAAGCCGTCCGCGCGGTACGGGTTCGCGACGTGCGCCACCGGGGCTTCGGCGCGGGACGGCCTCGGCGGGTTCCGGATGCCGATCGCGCAGGCGACGGCGAGCACGGCGCACAGCAGGATCGGCAGGACGAGGGCCGCACGGAGGCCCACCGCCTCGGCCAGCTGCGGGACCGTGACCGCCGCGAGCGTCACCCCGAGGGGCTGCGACATCTGCCGGATCCCCATCGCCAGTCCGCGCCGCTCCTTCGGGAACCACCCGACGACGACCCGGCCGCTCGCGGCGTTCGTCGAGGCGCTCGTCATGCCCGCGGCGAGGAAGGCCAGGCCGAGCAGCACGGGGTTGCCCGCAGCAGCCCAGGCGCCGACGACCGCCAGGGTCGTGAGGACGAGCCCGCCCGCGATGACCACGCGTTCGCCGATGCGGTCGGTGACCGCACCCCACGCGATGAGCGTGAGGACCATGCCGAACGTCGGTGCCGCGGCGAGGAGCCCCGCGAGGGCGAGCGGCGTGCCGTGCGCGTGCAGGAACGGGATGAGCAGGGCGGGTGCGGACACCACGAGGGTGCCGGCCGCCTGGGCGGCGACGCCGAGAGCGAGCATCGTCCAGGCGCGCGTGGTGGAGGTCACGGAGTCGTCCCGTCGTGGAACTGATTGGTATACCACAACGGTATACCATCCGGACCCGAACGCCGCTAGGCTGGATCGCCGTGACCGAGACGACCGAACCAGCGCCCGTGTCGCAGACGAGCCAGCTCTACGACAACCTCCGTGCCGCGATCCTCACGCTCGAGATCGCCCCGGGGGAGCGCATCTCCGAACGCGGGCTCGAAGCGCGGTTCCACGCCTCGCGGACCCCGGTCCGGGCGGCGCTCTCGAGGCTCGAGCGCGAGGGGCTCATCCTGCACGAGGGGCGCTCGTGGACGGTCACGCCGATCGACCTCGACGAGATCGCGTCGCTCGCGGAACTCCGGGGCGTCCTCGAGCCCCGCGGCGCCCGGNTCGCCGTGAAGCGGGCGTCCGGCGCGCAGCTCGACGAGGTCCGCGCGCACCTCGACAGCCTCCGACCGACCCCGGA
>NZ_BACZ01000384.1 GCF_000333375.1 Curtobacterium sp. B18 | reverse complement strand
GACACCGCGCCTCCCGTCCGTCCGACCGCCCTCGTCACGGGCGCGACCCGTGGGATCGGCCGGGCGATCGCGCTCGACCTCGGCCGGACGCACCACGTGCTCGTCGGCGGCCGCACCGCCGCGGGGGTCGACGCGCTCGTCGCCGAGCTGCCGAGCGCGGCGCCCTTCGTGGGCGACCTCGGCGCGGGTGCGGTCCCGCCGCTGCCGGAGCGCCTCGACGTCCTCGTGCACTCCGCCGGGGTGGAGCAGGGGACGACGATCGCCGACACCGAACGCGCCGTCTGGGAGCAGGTCTTCGCCACGAACCTCTTCGCCGTCGCCGAGCTGACCCGGCTCGCGCTCCCGGCACTCCGGGCCGCGCGCGGCATCGTCGTGCCGATCAACAGCGGGTCCGGGTTCACCGCGGGCCCCGGCGGCGGCGTGTACGCCGCGTCGAAGTTCGCGCTGCGGGCCTTCGCCGACGCCCTGCGCGAGGAGGAGCGGGGCAACGGCGTGCGGGTCTCGAGCGTGCACCCGGGCCGGACGGACTCCGACATGCAGCGTGCCCTCACCGAGAAGCTCGGCGAGGACTACGACACCGCGTACTACCTCGCGCCGTCGGACGTGGCGGACGCCGTTCGGACCGTCGTCGACCTGCCGGAGCGCGGCACGATCGAGTCCCTGGCGATCCGGCCGACGCGGCGGCGCTGACGGGACGGCGCACGGGTCGCCGCTGACGGGACGGCTCACGCCAGCTCGGGCTCACGCCAGCTCGATGCGGGTCGTGAGGTCGAGTCGGTCCAGGAAGTCCTCGTCGTGGCTCACCACCACGAGCGCCCCGCGGTACGCCCGGAGCGCGTCCACGAGCTGGTCGACACTCGTCAGGTCGAGGTCGTTCGTCGGCTCGTCGAGCACCAGCAGCTGCGGCGGCGGATCCGCGAGCACGAGGCTCGCGAGCGCCACGCGGAACCGCTCGCCGCCGGACAGTGCCCCGGCCGGGCGGTCCACGGTGTCCCCGCGGACGAGGAACTTCGCGAGGCGGTTCCGCACCTCGGCCGGCGGCACGTGCGGGGCGTCACGCCGGACGTTGTCGAGGACCGACACGGCGTCGTCGAGCGAGTCCTTCCGCTGCGGCAGGTAGCCGACGCGGTCGACGTGCGGGACCGCAGTCGTGTCGGGCAACGGGTGCGTCCGCGCACCGGGGACCCCGACGAGCTGCTCGAGGAGCGTGGTCTTGCCGACGCCGTTGTCCCCGGTGACGGCGACGCGTTCGGGACCCTGCACGATCGACTCGCGGCCCCGCACCCGGATCGTCGCGATCTGCCGGGACGCCGGGACGGCCGGGTCGGGGAGGGTCACGTGGATGGACTCGTCCGCCCGCAGCCGCCCCTCGGCCTCGCGCTTGGTGGCGAGTGCGGCGGCCTCGTCCTCGGCGTACCCGGTGCGGAGTCGGCCGGCGGTCTGTTCGCCGCGCTTGCGCATCTCGTTCGCGAACATCTTCGGCATCCCCTCGGCGGCCTTCACCCCGGACCGGGCCCGGCGGGCGATCTTCGTCTCGGCCTCGATGCGCTGCCGCTTCTCGGTGCGGTGCCGCTGCTCGGCGACCCGGACCTCGCGCTCGACGGCGGCCTGCTGCACGGCGAGGTGCTCCTCGAACGCGCTGAACGTCCCGCCGAACACCGTCATGCCGCCCGCGCGGAGCTCCGCCACCTCGTTGACGTGCTCGAGGAGCTCGCGGTCGTGACTGACGACGACGAGGGTGCCGTGCCAGTCGTCGACCATGCCGAGCAGCAGCGCACGGGCGCGGCGGTCGAGGTTGTTCGTCGGCTCGTCGAGGAACGCGATCGGCAGCCCTCGCAGTCGGATGCCGGCGACGGCGACGAGCACCGACTGTCCACCGGAGAGCGTGTGCACCGGACGCTCCAGGACGTCCCGGTCCGAGCCGAGGGCGGCACCGACCCCGATGGCGTCGAGCGCCGCGGCCGCACGCTCCTCGAGGTCCCAGTCGTCCCCGACGACGTCGAAGTGCTCCGGGGCGGCGTCACCGCCGAGGATCGCGCGGAGTGCCGTCAGGGTGGGGCGGATGCGCAGGAGGTCGGCGACCGCGTCGTCGTTCTGCGGTTGCAGCCGTTGCGGCAGGTGGTCGACCGGCCCGGACGTCGTGACGGAGCCCGACGTGGGGTGGAGCCGACCTGTGACCAGCCGGACCAGCGTCGACTTGCCGGCACCGTTCCTCCCGACCAGGCCGGTCCGGCCACGGCCGAAGGCGGTGGTGAGGTGGCTCAGCGCGACGGTGCCGTCGGGCCAGGTGAAACTGAGGTCGTTCAGGACGACGGACGGACTGATGGGCATACGGGTGCCTCCCCGGTGGTCGATGCTGGGCGCACGACACCGGACCCGCCGCGGGAGGGCGGAGCGCCCGACGGGGCGCGACGATCACGGTGTCAGCGCGAGGGCTGAGCAGATCCGGTGATCGACAGTAATTCGTCCACTTCCGTCGGGGAGCCCTGCGTGACCGCCATCCGGACCGCCGGTCGGTCGTCCCGCACCGGTGGCCTCGCGATGACGACGAGGACCCGATCACGCTACGCCGGGCGCCGCGCGCCGCGCAAGACCCCCGGACCGTGACAGGCTGGAGGCATGCCGGAGAACCTGCTGCCGAACCCGACCGCGAACCCCGAGACGCTCCTCCCCGCCGAACCGGAGGTGACCGCCGCCCTCGCCGCCGACGCACCCGTCGCGAGCGTGGTGGTGTCGCACCCGGCGTCGAGCCTGGCGTGGGCGATGCTCGCCGACGAGGCGTGGGAGCGCGGGGCCACCCTCGAGTCCTACGCGTACGCCCGGGTGGGCTACCACCGTGGCCTCGACGCGCTGCGGAAGGCGGGGTGGCGGGGTGCCGGGCCGGTCCCGTGGTCGCACGAGCCGAACCGGGGCGTGCTGCGGGCGCTGTTCGCGCTGCGGCGGGCGGCGGAGGCGATCGAGGAGCCGGGCGAGCCCGAGCGGCTGACGGAGTTCCTCGATGCGTCGGACCCGGCGGCGATCCCGGCGCTGAGCGCGTAGCGCCGCGCCGCCGGCGCTCGCGCGCCACGCGCCGCGCGCTGCCGCGCCGCGCTGGTGCGTGCGACCAGCGCACAACGCAAGTCACCCCGAACCGCGTTTCCGACTGGTTCGGGGTGACTTGCGTTGTGCGGAGCGCGCGGCGCCCGGGGCGCGCGGCCCCGGGACGCAGCGCGCCGCCGCCGGCCGCAGCCGCTAGCGCCCGGCCGCCGCCGCGCGCCGCCGCCGCGCGACTGATATCCACGCGCCCGCCGCCAGCAGCAGCGCCGCCACCGCGCCGGTCACGAGGACGCTCCGCCCGGACGCCCCCGTGTACGCCAGCGAACCCCGGGCACCCGCGGGCTCAGCCGCCCCTCGGACGACGGACCCGGTCCCCGCACCGGCTCCCGTCGCGCCGGTGTCCGTGCCCGAACCGGTGCCGGTCCCGGGCGAGGGCGACGGCACCACGGTCGGCGTCGGCGACGGCGTCGGCGCGACGACCACCGAACCGCCCGACTCCACGGCGACCCGGATCGTCGCCACGACGGTCTGCCCCGCATCCGTCGTCACCTGGTACCGCACGGGGGTGGCCGATCCGGAGAACGTCGGCTCCGGCGTGAAGGTCACCCGTCCGTCGGCGCCGACGGTCCAGACACCCTCGCCGGGGACCCGGAGCCGCTTGCCGTCCGCCGAGAGCTCCGCCCCGTCGATCCCGTCGCCGCTCAACCGCAGCGAGCCGGGGTCCGCCGCGCTCCCGTCGAGCGGGTCGTTGCCGAGGACGTCGATCGTCAGCGGCCGATCCGGTTCCGCGGTGCCCTCGTCGTCGACCGCGACGGCCTCGGGCAGGACCACCTCGAACGCGGCGGTGTCGGCGTTGTTCGTCAGGTCGACGTCACTCACCGACCCGTCGAGCGCGATCGCCGAGCGTGCCGTGTCGAGCCGGCCGGCGTCGAAGTCGGTGACGCTCTCGACCGGTAGCGTCCACCGTCCCGAGCGGGTCGTCACGGGCACCGTGCCCCGCACCGTGAGCGTGATCCCACTCCCGGGCGGCCCCGCCCAGTCGGCGTCCTCCGCGCCCGTGCCGCTCGGGGACGCGCACGTCGCCCCGGCGTCCGCGCGACACGTCCACCGCACGTCCGTCAGCGGCACGCCGGCGGTGACCGCCACGGTGCGCGCGAGCGCGTCGGCCGCGCCGCCGATGGTGGCGGGGCCGTGGTTCTCGGACCGCACCTCGAACACGGCGTCTGCGCCAGAGCGGACCGGCTGGTCCGTGAGGGTCCGGGCGGTCGTCACGACGTCGGTGGGCTGCGTGGCCCGCAGCCCCCGGATCTCGTGGAACTGCGACCGACCGCCCGTCGACGCACTGAAGCCGAAGCGCAGCCGGTCGGGCAGCGACGTCCCGGGGAGCTCGGCGGTGACGATCTCGCGGAGCGCACCGGGGACGGCGTCGGGGGCGACGGGGTCGGACATCGCGACCCGCACCCGGATGCCGTCGGCGTCGGTCGGCAGGACGTCGATCTGCACGTGCCGGTGGGTCGCGGCCGCTGCGGTGGTCTCACGGTCCTCGAGGAACCCCTCGCCGAGGTCCCCGGTGGTCGCGAGGACGGGGTAGCAGTCGCGTTCGGCCCCGCGGATCGTGACCGCGTTCGGCACGACGTCGGGCCGGGCGAAGTTGCCGAACCGGTCGAAGCCGACCCCGACGACGCCTCCGTCGAGGCCGTCGGCGCACGGTCGGGTCCCGTCGTGGTAACCGAGGCCGGCGCCGACGGGGCCGATCGACTCCAGTGGGACGGCGGCGTCCTGCAGGAAGAACCCGATGCCGTCGGCGTACCCGGTGTCCGTCGTGCTCCACATCCGCTCGTCGAACGCGACGCTCAGCCCCCGGCTGGAGTCGTAGGGCGACTCGTCGAACACCGCGGAGCTCACCCGCTTCGTGTCGTCGGTCAGTCGCAGCCACCGCCCGGCCGGGCTGTGGTCGACGATGGTCGCCTGGTCGTCGTCGGACGCGATGCGGGTCCATCCGGCGGGCATGGTCGTGCCGAGCGGCAACCCGGCGAACGGGTCGGACACCGGGAAGGGCGCGACCGCGTGCGCGGGGGAGGGTGTGGTGACCGTCGCCGCGAGGCCGCCGCCGACCACCACGATGGCGGTCAGGGCGGCGTTCACGACGGCGCGCCTCGGAGTGCTGTGCATGGGGTCCTCTCTGCTGTGGTGCGGAGACGACCCTTCCCGACGCCCGCGAGGCGCGCAAGGAATATGTATCAGATATGTGAGTTCCGGACTGTGATCAGCCGAGGACGACGCTCCACGAGGACGCCTGCGGCCAGAGCTGGTGCTCCGGGAGCACGTCGAGGCCGCACGCGCGTGACCCGAGGCCGTGCTGCGCGAAGTCGAGGTACAGGTACAGGTGGTCGGACGCCGGCAGCTCGTACGGGTGCTCCGCGCGGTCGATCTGCTGCGCGGTCCACGGCGTCAGCGTGAAGCCCGCGCGGTGCCGCCCGACGGTGGACACGGTCAGGTCGCCGACGGACAGCGACCGCAGGGCCGGACGGTGTCCGTTCTCCTGCGGGCGCGAGTACTCGACACCGAGTGACCGGACCGGTGCGGTGAACCGGCCGACCCGTGCGGCGTGCGACGAGTCCGCGTAGGACTCCAGCGGCCCGGTCCCGAACCAGGTGGCGTCCAGGTCCGTCAGAGCGGTCGGCAGGTCGAACCGCACCCCGATGCGCGGCCAGGTGACGTCCCACGCGCCGAACGGGACGGCGTCGGTCTGCAGCAGCAGCCCCTCGTCCGTCCGGGTCCAGCGGTGCGTCACGTCCACGCCCCAGCCGCTGTTCGCCGCCGCGACGCGCACCCGCTGCTCGAGGCCGGTGGCGGTCCGGTCCACCGACACGAGCCGGTGCGTCAGCCGGTCGAGTCCGCGTTGGCGCCAGCGGGTCGCCGAGGCCGGCGCGTCCGGGTCGCCGACGCCGTGCGTCAGCACCGGGTCGGCGGTCTCGTAGCCGCCCTGCGACGCCAGGCTGTCGTTGTCGGTCGGTGCGCGCCAGAGCTCGAAGCGCGGACCCTCGACCTCGTGTCCCTTCCAGGACACCAGGTCGCCCCGTGCCGAGAAGGTCCCGTCGCCGAGTCGGTCGCCGTCCCACCCCTGACGGGAGGCGCGGGGGACGTCCGCCGCGCGCGATGCGACGAGCGTCTGGGTGCGTGCCACGACGTGGCCGGTGTCCGCCCAGGCCGTCGGGCCGGCGAGTTCGGCGGTCACGTCGAACCAGAGCTCCTCGCCGGGAGCCAGCGTCCGGGCGCGGGCGTCGAGGACGGCGTCGGGCACCGGGACGGTGGCGGACGAGCGTGCCGCGATGACGCCGGGGGCGAACCGGCCCTCGTGCTCGACCACGCCGTTCTGCGACAGGGTCCAGTGGAACCGCAGTCCCGCGGTCGACGCCGAGTGGTACCGGTTCTCGATGAGCACGGTGGTGTCCGACGCGGACAGTCGGATCGGCGCCACGACCGCGGCGAACTCGGCCAGCCCCGGCGTCGGGGTGTCGTCGGGCAGCACGAGGCCGTCCATCACGAAGTTGCCGTCGTGGACGACCTCGTGGAAATCGCCGCCGTACGCGTAGTAGGGGCGTCCGTCCGGCGTGTGCGCGAGCAGCCCGTGGTCCCGCCACTCCCACACGAACCCACCGTGCAGGCGCGGGTACGTGTCCACGAGCGCCTCGTACTCGGCGATCTGCCCGGGACCGTTGCCCATCGCGTGCACGTACTCGCAGTGGATGAACGGCTTCGACCGCTGCCGGGCCGCCTCGGCCGGGCCGCAGCCGAGCAGGGGCGTGGCCGGACCGCCGCCGATCGACTCGGTCTCCTGCAGCGTCGGGTACATCCGCGAGTACACGTCGGTGTACTCGCCCGTGTAGTCGCCCTCGTAGTGGACCGGACGCTCGTCGTCGCGGTCGTGCACCCACTGCGCCATCGCGGCGAGGTTCCGGCCGGTCCCGGACTCGTTGCCGAGCGACCACATCACGATCGACGCGTGGTTCTTGTCGCGCTCCACCGTCCGCGCGATGCGGTCGAGGTACGCGTCGCGCCAGTCGGGGTCGTCCGACGGGTTCCCGACCCAGTCGGTGAAGAGGAAGCCGTGCGTCTCGAGGTCGCACTCCAGGATCACCCAGAGGCCCAGCTCGTCGGCGAGGTCGAGCACGCGGGGGTGGGGCGGGTAGTGCGAGGTGCGGATCGCGTTGACGTTGTTCCGCTTCATGAGCGCCATGTCCGCGCGCGCGTGCTCCTCGTCGAAGACCCGCCCGCGCACGGGGTGCGTCTCGTGCCGGTTGACGCCGTGGAACACGACCCGTTCGCCGTTCACCAGGAACCGGTCGCCGACGATCTCGACGGTGCGGAAGCCGAGCCGGAGCGACACGGTCTCACCGCCGGCGCTCCCACCGGCAGCGGTCCCGGTCGACAGGGTCGCGTCGTACAGCCGCGGGAGCTCGGCGCTCCACGGCTCGACGCCCTCGACCTCGATCGGCGCGACGTCGTCGGGACCGGCCCACACGACGTCCACGCCGAGCGACGGCACCGCGAACCGCACCGGGAATGCCGCGTCCAGCGTCGGGAAGGAGATCGTCCCCGTACCGGTGGCCGGCCGGCCGGACGCCGCGGTCCCGGCGCTCGCCGCGTCCCCGAGCACGGCGGTCCACCCGGCCCGCACGAACACGTCGTCGATCGATGCCGTCGGCCGCGCCACCAGCGTGACGTCACGGAAGATGCCCGGCAGCCACCACTGGTCCTGGTCCTCGAGGTACGAGGCCGCCGACCACTGGTGCACGCGGACACGGACCTCGTTCGCCCCCGGTCGCAGCACGGACGTGACGTCGAACTCGGTCGCGAGCCGCGACCCGGTCGACCATCCGATGAGGGCGCCGTTCACCCACACCCGGAAGTGCGACTCCACCCCGTCGAACCGGAGCAGCACCCGGGCCGCGGCGTCGAACGACGACGGCACCGTGAACGTGCGGCGGTGGTCGGCGGTCGGGTTCTCCTCCGGCGGGTGCGGCGGGTCGATCGGGAACGGGTACTGCAGGTTCGTGTAGCTCGGGGCGCCGTGCCCGTGCAGGACCCAGTGCGACGGCACCGGGATGGTGCCCCACTCGTCCTCCGGACCCGGGTCCGGGACGTCCGCGACCGGTGACCACCGGAAGTCCCACTCGCCGTTCAGCGACAGGGTGGGAGCGTCCGTGTGCAGCCAGGCCCGAGGGGCCAGCCGGGTGTCGGAGCCGGGTGCGGTGGAGGAGAGTGCGGCGATGGTCAACCCTTGACCGATCCTTCCGTGAGGCCCCCGCGCCAGAAGCGCTGCAGGACGATGATGGCGATGACGAGCGGGATGACCGAGACGAGCACCCCGCCGGTGGTGAGCTGGTAGAACTCCGGCAGCCGGTCGACCTGCGAGCGCCAGTTGTTCAGCCCGAGGGTGATCGGGTAGAGCTTCTGGTCGGCCAGCATGATGAGCGGCAGGAAGAAGTTGTTCCAGATGCCGACGACCTGGAACAGGAACACGGTCACGAGCGCCGGCGTCATCTGCCGCAGCACGATCGTGTGGAAGATCCGGAGCTCGCCGGCACCGTCGATGCGGGCCTGCTCGAGGAGCGCCGTGTCCACCGACGCCGCGGCGTACACGCGGCAGAGGAACAGGCCGAACGGCGAGACGAGGCTCGGGATGAGCACGCTCCAGTACGTGTCGGTCAGCCCGAGCGTCGAGAACAGCAGGAACAGCGGCAGCGCCGTCGCGGTCCCCGGCACGAGCACACCGCCGAGGATCGTGCCGAACACGACCTGCCGACCGCGGAACTCGTACTTCGCGAGCGCGTACCCGCCTGCGGCCGCGAAGTAGGTCGCGAGGACCGCTCCGACGCCCGAGTACAGGATGCTGTTCGCGATCCAGCGGACGAAGATGCCGCCGTCGTACGTGAAGACCTGCTGCAGGTTGCTGAAGAGCGCGAAGTCGCCGCCGAACCAGAACCCGTTCGTGGCGAACAGGGCCCCGGTGGTCTTCGTCGCGGCGATCACGACCCAGTACAGCGGGACCAGGAAGTAGATCGCGACGATGACGAGGATGCCCGTCACCACGATCTGCGACCTGCCGGAGCGGTCGAGCTTACGGCGCTGGTGCGCCGAGATCGACGTGGTGTCGACCGGGACCGCGGTCTTCGCGGTGGCAGGTGCCTGGACGGCTTCGCTGGTCATCGGTTGTCCCCCTCGGCCCGGAGGCGCGGTGCGGCCCCGGTGGTCGTGCTGCGGTTCGCGACGCCGGTCGCCGGACGCGACCCGTCGGCGGTGGCGACGCGCGTCTGGAGGGCGCGTCGCGCCTCCTGGCCGTCGCGCTTGGCGCGCTTCCTCTGGTCCCGCTCGTTCTTCGGCGGACGGTTCGTCAACGCGAGGAACGCGAACGACAGGATGAACGCGGCCAGCGCGATGATGACCGCCTGCGCACTCGCGACGCCGTACTCGTTGAAGGCGAACGCGTTCGTGTAGGCGGCGTAGTTCGGCGTGTACTCGGTGTCGATGGCCGGGGCGACCGTGGACAGGATCTGCGGCTCGGCGAAGAGCTGCAGGGTGCCGATGATCGAGAAGACCGTCGTGAGCACGAGCGCCGGTGCGATCAGCGGGATCTGGATCCGCCAGGCGACCTGGAACGCGTTCGCGCCGTCGACCTTGGCGGCCTCGTAGACCTCGCCGGGGATGGACTTCAGCTGGGCCACGATGATGAGCATGTTGTAGCCGGTGTACGTCCACGTGACGATGTTCGCGATCGACCACAGCACGCTGTTCGCGCCGAGGAAGTCCGGCTGCAGGCCGATCCCCTGCAGCAGCGACACGATCGGCGACAGGCCGGGCACGTACAGGAACGACCAGAGGATCGTCGCGATGACCCCGGGGACGCCGTAGGGCATGAAGTAGATCGCACGGAAGAACCCGGGCCAGCGGGCGCTCGCCGACTCGAGCAGCAGCGCGAGGATCGTGCAGGCGATGATCATCACCGGGACCTGCACGACGCCGAACAGCAGCATGCGGCCGATCGAGGCGACGAAGCCGGAGTCCTGCAGCGCGATCGCGTAGTTGTCGAACCCGGCGAACCGGCCGACGACGCCGTCCTCGCCGAAGAGCCCCTCGCGGTCGACGGTCGTGAACGACTGGAGCAGCGCGCTGATGATCGGGATGATGAACGTCAGCAGGAACAGGGCGAGGAAGGGTGCGAGCAGGATCCAGGGGGCCCGCTTCTGGGCGACGTGGCCTTCGTGCTCGTGCGGAAGCCGTTCTTCGGCTGTGTCGTGGTCATCGTGCCCGTCCTGACGCTCAGGGCCCTTGTCCTTGAAAGACTGGACGATCTCCTTCTGGGCGGAGCTCCACCGCG
>NZ_BACZ01000385.1 GCF_000333375.1 Curtobacterium sp. B18 | reverse complement strand
ACCCACGACCCCCGTCGGTACCGAACAGACGCGGCATGGCGATCTTCAGCCGGTGACGACTAGCGCTTCGAGAACTGCGACGCCTTGCGGGCCTTCTTGAGACCAGCCTTCTTGCGCTCGATGACGCGGGCGTCACGGGTGAGGAAGCCGGCCTTCTTGAGGGTGGCGCGGTTGTTCTCGCGGTCGATCTCGTTCAGCGAACGGGCGATGGCGAGGCGGAGCGCACCGGCCTGACCCGAGGGGCCGCCACCGGTGATGCGGGCGACGACGTCGTAGGCGCCGAGGAGCTCGAGCACCTTGAACGGGTCGTTGATGAGCTGCTGGTGCAGCTTGTTCGGGAAGTAGTCCTCGAGCGAGCGGCCGTTCACGACGAACGAGCCGGAGCCCGGGACGAGACGGACGCGCGCGATGGCCTCCTTGCGGCGCCCGACGGCACCGCCCGAGACGTTGAGGATCTGACGGGGAGCGGCCTCGGAAGCGGCGGGTGCGCTCTCCGTGGTGAAGCTCTCCGGGGTCTGGTCGAGGGAGTCAGCGATCTGAGCCATGAGTTTTACCTAGTCCTTGGAAGTCGTCGTGGCCGGAACTACTGTGCGACCTGGTCGAAGGTGTACGCCTTGGGCTGCTGCGCCGAGTGCGGGTGCTCCGCGCCGGCGTAGACCTTCAGCTTCTTGAGCTGCTCGCGACCGAGGGTGTTCTTCGGGAGCATGCCGCGGATCGCCTTCTCGACGGCGCGGGTCGGGTGCTTCTCGAGCATCTCCGGGTAGGAGGTCGCCGTGAGGCCGCCCGGGTAGCCCGAGTGGCGGTAGTAGACCTTCTTCGCGAGCTTCGAACCGGTCAGGGCGACCTTGTCGGCGTTCACGATGATGACGTAGTCACCCATGTCCATGTGCTGGGCGAAGGTGGCCTTGTGCTTGCCGCGCAGGAGCGCCGCGGCGTGGGTGGCGAGACGGCCGAGGACGACGTCGGTCGCGTCGATGACGATCCAGTCGTGCTGGACGTCTGCCGGCTTCGGGGAGAACGTACGAGTCACAGTGGTGCTGCTTTCGTGTCGAGGTGAGGAGTCCGTGAATCCCGCTCCGGTGGGTGTTCACGTGGGAGAACCCGTGTGAACTGCCCGGTGGAGGGCTCATCTGACTGTCCGGCGCACGGAGCGCGCAGACCAAGGTGAGAGCCTACCCGACGCGACTCGCGTTGTCGAACGCGCGCGGAGACGGACGGGAGGCACGGTGCGGCCC
>NZ_BACZ01000386.1 GCF_000333375.1 Curtobacterium sp. B18 | reverse complement strand
GCGCCCCGCGGTCGGGCCGCGGGGCGCTGTCGATCTGGTGGTGTCGGCTACTTCTTGACCGAGCCCTGGATGGCGCTCTGGTAGACGGGCTTGTTGTCGCCGTCGAACTTGTAGATGCCGATGTAGGCGCTCGACGGGTCGTTGTTCTCGTCGAACGGACCGATGCCCGACGGACCCGTGTAGTGGATGTCCTCACCCTTGTCGAGCAGGGCGACGCAGTCCTTGAACGTCGAGCACTCGGTGCCGCCGTCGGCTCCGGACACCGCGGCCATGTTGGCCTGGATGGTCCCGGAGTCCGTGCCCTTGCCCTTCACCGCGGCGAGGGCCGCGAGGACGGTGGCGTCGTAGGACTCGGCCGCGTACGAGTAGTCGGCGAGGTCCTTGCCGGACGACTTCTTGTAGAAGGCGGACAGCTGTGCCTTGAACTCGTCCTTGGGCGAGGCGCCGGGGATGGTGCCCTGCGCGCCGGTCAGCGTGCCCTTGTCGAAGTCCTTCGAGTAGTCGGCGGTGTTGCCGTCGGACATGTAGATCTTCGACATGTCGGCGTCCTGCGACTTCAGCTCCGGGATGATCGACTTCGTCTCGTCGAACGCCAGGACGACGATGGCGTCCGGCTTCGTGGCGAGCGCCGCGGTCACCTCGGACGAGAAGGTCGTCTGTCCGGGCGGGAACTCCTGGCCCTTGCCCTTGCCGCCGTAGACGACGGATCCGCCGGAGTCCTCGATCGCCTTCTGCACGGTGTTCCGGAGACCGGTGCCGTAGGTGTCGTTGAAGACGAGGAAGGCGACCTTGGCGTTGCCGTCACCCGTGACGAGCTGACCGAGCGCCGAGCCCTGCACCGAGTCCGGCGGAGCGGTCCGGTAGTAGTACGACGAGTAGCCGGAGAGGTCCGACGCGGTGTTCGCGGGGGAGATCTCCACGATGCAGTTGCTCGTGAGCTGGTCGATGACGTTGAGCGTGACGCTGGAGGACTCGGCGCCGATCGCGACCGGGACCTTCGCGTTCACGAGCTTCGTCGCGGCCGAGCTCGACACCGTCATGTCGTTGCTGTCACCGGAGTCGGTGGCGGGGTCGATGGTGACGTCCTTGTCGAGCACACCGCCCGCGGCGTTGATGTCCTGCACCGCGAGCCCCACACCGGACTCCGCGGGCGGGTTCAGGTAGGCGAGCGAACCGGTCAGCGGCAGGATCGTCCCGATCTTCAGCGCGTCGGTGCCGGGGGTGTCCGGGGCCTTGCAGCTCGCGGCGGGGTCCTTCTTCGCGCCGCCCGACGCGGAAGAGGACGGCGAGGTGCCGCCGCTGGTGGTGGAACAGGCGGCGAGGAGGAGCGCCGCCGCTCCTGCCACTGCCAGTGCCGTGGTGGCACGGGTGGTTCTGATCATCCGTGGAGCCCTTTCTCTGCGCGGAACCTCAGGTCCCGCTGGGGATGTGAGAGAACGTAGGGTCACGGTGTTTCAGCGGTGTGACGGGGCGGTACGCAAAGTGTTTCGTTACCCAGCCGTGACGCGGGGGGCGCGGAAACCCGGGGGCCGCGCGGTGGCATGGCGGTGGCCTTGCGGTGGCGGGCGCCCCGGTCCGCGCAGCGCGGACAGCGGACGAGCCCGGTCGTGTGGTGCTCGCCGGCGTCGGGCATCGAGCGCGCGGACCGTGCCGCGATCCTGCTGCCCACCGACGACGAACGCCCCCGCTCCGTCGAGGAGCAGGGGCGTTCGGGGTGCGGATCGGCTCAGCGGCTGTAGTTCGGCGCCTCGACGACCATCTGCACGTCGTGCGGGTGGGACTCCTTGAGCCCGGCCGGGGTGATCCGGACGAACTTGCCGCGGGCCTTGAGCTCCGGGACGGTGCGGCCACCGACGTAGAACATCGACTGCCGCAGGCCACCGACGAGCTGGTAGACGACGTTCGCCACCGAGCCGCGGTAGGGCACCTGGCCCTCGATGCCCTCGGGGACGAGCTTGTCGTCCGAGGGGACGTCGGCCTGGAAGTAGCGGTCCTTCGAGTACGAGGTCTTCTTGCCACGGGTCTGCAGGGCACCGAGGGAGCCCATCCCGCGGTACGCCTTGAACTGCTTGCCGTTGACGAACACCAGGTCACCGGGGGACTCGTCGGTGCCGGCGAGGAGCGAGCCGAGCATCACGGTGTCCGCGCCGGCCACGAGGGCCTTGGCGATGTCGCCCGAGTACTGCAGCCCGCCGTCGGCGATGACCGGCACGCCGGCCTCACGCGCGGCGAGGGAGGCCTCGTACACGGCGGTGACCTGCGGGACGCCGACACCCGCGACGACGCGCGTGGTGCAGATCGAGCCGGGTCCGACGCCGACCTTGACGGCGTCGACGCCCGCGTCGATGAGCGCCTGGGCGCCCTCGCGCGTGGCGGCCTGCCCACCGATGACGTCGACCGCGGCGAAGGCGGGGTCGGCCTTGAGACGGCGGACCATGTCGAGCACGCCGGCGCTGTGGCCGTTGGCGGTGTCGACGACGAGGACGTCCACGCCGGCTTCGCGCAGGGCGGTCGCACGCTCCCAGGCGTCGCCGAAGAAGCCGATCGCGGCACCGACACGCAGTCGGCCGGCGTCATCCTTGGTGGCGTCCGGGTACTTCTCGCTCTTGTCGAAGTCCTTGACCGTGATGAGACCGCGGAGCTTGCCGTCCTCGTCCACGAGGGGGAGCTTCTCGATCTTGTGCTCGGCGAAGATCGCGACGGCGTCGTCCGGGTCGATGCCGACCGGGGCCGTGATGAGCGGGGCCTTCGTCATGACGTCGCGGACGAGCGTGGACTGCTGCTCGAACGGCGCCACGAACCGCATGTCGCGGTTGGTGATGATGCCGACGAGGGTGCCGTCACCCTCGACCACCGGCAGGCCGGAGACGCGGAACTGTCCGCAGAGCGCGTCCACCTCGGCGACGGTGGCGTCCGGGCTGGTGGTCACCGGGTTGGTGATCATGCCGGACTCGCTGCGCTTGACCTTGTCGACGGCGGCCGCCTGGTCGGCGATCGACATGTTGCGGTGCAGGATGCCGATGCCGCCCTGCCGGGCCATGGCGATCGCCATGCGGGCCTCGGTCACGGTGTCCATCGCCGCGGAGAGCAGCGGGACGTTGACCGTGATGCGCTTGGTGAGCCGGGACGCGGTCGACGCCTCGCTCGGGATGACGTCGGTGTACCCCGGCAGGAGCATGACGTCGTCGTACGTGAGTCCGATGAATCCGAACGGATCCGGCTGGTCCATGGGTCCCCTTCGTGGGCGAGGTGAAGTGGTCGAGACACCGGGAACGCTGCGGCGGGTTCCGGATAGACCATGGTAACGCGCACGCGCTCTCCCGCATTCCGCCCCGTGGACACCCGTGGGCGGCAAGGAGGCGCGGTGCGGCCCCGCCTCGGAACCCCCGTCGAGACTTCCTCCACAACGTCACAGTTGCGGCACGAATCACACAGGGAACGTGATGGAAACACGGGTGACACACAATCCCCCTAGCGTCCTCGTCATCCGAACGAGAGGCTCTTCCGTGGGATCCATCACTCCGCCGGGGTCTGCGCCGCTGCGCAGGTTCCGCCTCCGCCCGGGACGAAAGCGACCGGTCATCATGGCCGTCCTCGTGCTCGCGTTCCTGGCGACCTTCCTGATCGACTGGGCGGTGACGCTGCCGGCGATCGGCGCCACTCCGGCCCCGAGCGCGTCGGCGTCCGCGAGCACCGCACCAGCCAGCACCCAGCCGTGCACGGTCAGCCCGACGAACGGCTGCATCCAGGGCACGATCACCGACTCGGACCGCAAGGCCGTCGAGGGCGTCGCCGTCGACGTCGCCGGACCGGGCGGCTTCGCGCAGACCGCGACGACGTCCGACACCGGTCGGTGGTCGGTGAGCGTCACCGCGGCGGGCAGCTACACGGTGAGCGTCGACCAGGACACCCTGCCGAAGGGCCAGTACCTGACGAACGCGGCCGACGCGAAGCGCACCGTGTCCGCGAGCCTCAACGCGAACGTCGGCCAGATCTTCCAGCTGTCCGACCAGCAGGGGGTCGTCACGAACGACGACGCGACGAGCGTCACGCCCCAGCGGGCCTGGCAGCAGTTCGCGTCCGGCATCCGACTCGGGCTCCTCATCGCGCTGGCGTCCGTGGGCCTGTCGCTCATCTACGGCACGACGGGGCTGTCGAGCTTCTCGCACGGTGAGCAGGTCACCCTCGGCGGGTTGCTCGCGTACCTGTTCGCGAACCAGCTCGGGTGGAACATCTGGCTGACGGGGGTGGTGGTCACGCTGCTGTGCGCGGCGACCGGGTACCTGCAGGACGCCGGCATCTGGCGGCCGCTGCGGCGCAAGCGCATCAGCCTGACGCAGCTCATGATCGTCACGATCGGGTTGTCGATCGCCGCCCAGTACGCGTTCCAGTACTTCTTCGGGGCGTCGACGGTCCGCATCCAGCAGGGGAACCCGGAGACGATCCGGTTCGCCGGTGTCACGCTCACGGTACAGTCCTACGTCGCGATGGGCATCGCCCTCGTGGTCCTGGTCGCCACCGGCCTGTTCCTCGCGAAGACGCGCTTCGGCCGTGCGACCCGCGCGGTGTCGGACAACCCGGCACTCGCCAGCGCGTCCGGCATCGACGTCGACCGGGTGATCCGGTTCGTGTGGACGCTCGCAGCCGGCCTCGCGGGGCTGTCCGGCGTGATGCTCGGGCTCGTCCTCAACGGCGTGAACTGGCAGACCGGCCTGCAGCTGCTGCTGCTCATGTTCGCCTCGGTCACGCTCGGTGGCCTCGGCACCGCCTACGGCGCACTCGTCGGCTCGATGATCATCGGCGTCGTCGTGGAGCTCACGAACCTCGTGCTGCCGGGTGACTTCAAGTACGCCACCGCCCTCGTGATCCTCATCCTCATCCTGCTGTTCCGGCCGCAGGGCATCTTCGGTCGCGCCGAGCGGATCGGCTAAGGAGCGCCGCCATGGACTACATCCTCTCCCTGCTCTCCTCGCTCACGCAGGAGGCCCTCGCCCCGACCACGGCGGCGTTCGCGCTCGCCGCGATCGGCCTCAACGTCCACTTCGGACTCACCGGCCTGGTCAACATGGGCCAGGCGGCGTTCCTGCTGCTCGGCGCCTACGGCTTCGCGATCTCGATCACCAACGGGCTGCCGTTCGTGATGGCGGTCCTCGTCGCCCTGCTCGTCGCGATCGTCTTCGCGATCATCCTCGGCATCCCGACCCTGCGGCTGCGGGGCGACTACCTCGCGATCGTCACGATCTCCGGTGCCGAGATCATCCGCATGGTGGGACGCTCGAGCCTGCTCACCACGACGACCGGCGGCTCGAACGGCATCACCGGGTCGAGCTACCGCGACCCGTTCAACGCCCTCAGCCCGCTCCCGGACGGCACCACCTCCATCCTGTGGTTCACGTACTCGAACAACGGCGTCAACGGCTGGTGGATCCGCATCGCGGCGTGGGGCCTCGTCGCCCTCTTCACCCTCGTGCTGTTCCTGCTCATGCGCAGCCCCTGGGGCCGTGTCGTGAAGGCCATCCGCGAGGACGAGGACGCCGTCCGCTCCCTCGGCAAGAACGTGTACTCGTACAAGATGCAGGCGCTCGTCTTCGGCGGTGCGCTCGGAGCCCTGGCCGGCATCATCTACGTCCTGCCGAGCTCGGTGCAGCCCGACGCGATGGGCCGTTCGATGACGTTCTTCATCTGGACGGCACTCATCCTCGGCGGCGCGGCGACGGTGTTCGGACCGGTCCTCGGCGCGGTGCTGTTCTTCGTCGTCCGGCTCGCGATCCGCACCCTCGCCGGCGACTTCATCCCGAACTCGATCATGAACGCGCAGCAGGCCGAGCAGTTCTCCTACGTGCTCGTCGGCGTCGCGCTCATGCTCCTCATCGTGTTCCGTCCACAGGGCCTGTTGGGCAACAAGAAGGAGTTGACGTTCAGTGTCTGAGACCTACGCCCACCCCAAGGACGACCCGATCCTGGTCGTCGACGACGTCACCCGTCGCTTCGGCGGGATGACCGCGGTCGACGTCGACCACCTCGAGGTCCAGCGCGGCTCGATCACCGCCCTCATCGGTCCGAACGGCGCCGGCAAGACGACGTTCTTCAACCTGCTGACCGGGTTCGACAAGCCGAGCCCGGGTGCGACGACCCGTTTCAACGGCGACACGATGCAGAAGACCAGCGCGACCCACATCGCGAACAAGGGCATGGTCCGCACGTTCCAGCTCACGAAGGCGCTCAGCCGTCTCACCGTGATGCAGAACATGCTCCTCGGCGCCCGCGACCAGCCCGGCGAGAACTTCTTCGTCGGACTCGTCCCGGCGCTCTGGCGGAAGCGGGAGCGCGAGATCACGGCGAAGGCCGAGGACCTCCTCGCCCGGTTCAAGCTCGACACCAAGGCGGACGACTACGCCGGCTCGCTCTCCGGTGGGCAGCGGAAGCTCCTCGAGATGGCCCGGGCACTCATGTCCGACCCGACGATGATCATGCTCGACGAGCCGATGGCCGGCGTGAACCCGGCACTGACGCAGTCGCTGCTCGGACACATCCAGTCCCTGCGCGACGACGGCATGACCGTGCTGTTCGTCGAGCACGACATGCACATGGTCCGGCACATCTCGGACTGGGTCGTCGTGATGGCCGAGGGCAAGGTCGTCGCCGAGGGTCCGGCCGACACGGTGATGGACGACCGTGCGGTCATCGACGCGTACCTCGGTGCGCACCACGACACCGACCTCGGTGACGACTCGCTCCTGAACGAGGAGACCTACGAGGAGCTCGCCGAGGAAGTAGCGGAAGAAGACGAGCAGGAGGCGACCCGATGACCGACGCAAGCGAGCCGACGAACGCGAGCAGCGCCTCCAGTCCGGACGCCGCCCCGGCGCCCGTGGCCGGCACGGCCACCCTGGACCGCGAGCCGGTGCTCAGCGCGAAGAACCTCGTCGCCGGGTACCTGCCCGGGGTGAACATCCTGAACGGCTGCGACCTCGACTGCTACCCGGGCGAGCTCATCGGCATCATCGGACCGAACGGCGCGGGCAAGTCGACGCTCCTCAAGGCCCTGTTCGGCCTGGTGTCCATCCGCGAGGGCTCGGTGACCCTGCAGGGCGAGGACATCACCAACCTCAAGGCGAACAAGCTCGTACAGGCCGGCGTCGGCTTCGTGCCGCAGACGAACAACGTCTTCCCCTCGCTCTCGATCGAGGAGAACCTGCAGATGGGCCTGTACCTCCGGCCCCGCAAGTTCGCCGAGCGGCTCGAGGTCATCTACGACCTGTTCCCCGTCCTCGGACAGCGGAAGGGCCAGCGCGCCGGATCCCTGTCCGGCGGCGAACGGCAGTCGGTCGCGATGGCCCGGGCGCTCATGATGGACCCGAAGGTCCTGCTCCTCGACGAGCCGTCCGCCGGACTGTCGCCGGTGCGCCAGGACGAGACGTTCATCCGCACACGCCGGATCAACAAGGCCGGTGTGTCGATCGTCATGGTGGAGCAGAACGCGCGACGCTGTCTGCAGATCTGCGATCGTGGGTACGTGCTCGACCAGGGGAGGAACGCGTACTCGGGCACCGGGAAGGAGCTCGCCGACGACCCGAAGGTCATCGAGCTGTACCTGGGGACGCTCGCCAAGGACGTCGACTCCGCGCGCTGAGCGAGCGGTGTCGACCGTGGGTGCCGCTGTGGGGGCGGTACCCGCACCGAGTGGGGTCGTGCGTGGACGCTCAGCGCCGCACGGCCCCGCTCCTCACGTGGGTCGGCGCGCGGCGCGCGAGCGCCGCTCGCGTCTCGCGGCTCGCGTCACCGGTTCGGCATGCCATCGACCAGGAGGCGCGACCCGCCCCCGCCGGGTCGCTACCCTCGGACGCGTGCGGACCCCCGGCCCCCTCGTGCTCGACGCCCTCGTGTGGCTGGTCTTCGCCGTGCTCTTCGTCGGGGCGGCGCTGCTCGTGAAGGCAGCGGCCGCGCTGCTCGGGGTGCTCGTGGTGCTGGCGCTCCTGCTCGGCCTCGTGCTGCGGGTGCTGCGGAAGCGACGCGCCCGCCGCGCCCGCCGGACACGCTGACCGGCGCCCGCGGGTGTCCGTGTCACCCGGGGGACACGACCGGTAGGCTTGCCGGGTGAGTGAAGTCGAGATCGGTGCTGGCAAGCGCGGACGTCGGGCGTACGCGTTCGACGACATCGCGGTGGTCCCCTCGCGGCGCACGCGTGACCCGCGTGACGTGAGCGTGCAGTGGTCGATCGACGCGTTCACGTTCGAGTCGCCGATCCTCTCGGCCCCGATGGACTCCGTGGCCTCGCCGGCGACCGTCATCCAGATGGGCCGGCTCGGCATGCTCGGCGTCCTCGACCTCGAAGGGCTCTGGACCCGCTACGAGGACCCGACGCCCTACTACGACGAGATCAAGGCGCTCACCGACGGCAACGTCACCAAGCGCATGCAGGAGATCTACTCCGAGCCGGTCAAGGCCGAGCTGATCACCGCGCGCCTGGCCGAGATCCGCGCCGCCGGGGTGCCCGTCGCCGGGTCGCTCAGCCCGCAGCGCACGCAGGAGTTCTCGCAGACCGTCGTCGACGCCGGTGTCGACCTGTTCGTCATCCGCGGCACGACCGTCTCGGCCGAGCACGTCTCGCAGAACACCGAGCCGCTCAACCTCAAGAAGTTCATCTACGAGCTCGACGTCCCGGTCATCGTGGGCGGTGCCTCGACCTACACGGCGGCGCTGCACCTCATGCGCACCGGTGCCGCGGGTGTGCTCGTCGGCTTCGGCGGCGGCGCTGCATCGACCACCCGGGCCGCGCTCGGCATCCACGCCCCGATGGCCACCGCCGTCGCCGACATCGCCGGCGCTCGCCGCGACTACATGGACGAGTCCGGCGGCCGCTACGTGCACGTCATCGCCGACGGCGGGCTCGACACCGCGGGCGACGTCGTCAAGGCGATCGCGATGGGCGCCGACGCCGTCATGCTCGGCACCGCGCTCGCCCGCGCGACCGAGGCGCCCGGTGGCGGCTTCCACTGGGGTGCCGAGGCGCACCACCCGGAGCTGCCGCGCGGCCGCCGGGTCGAGGTGGGCACGATCGCCCCGCTCGAGAACGTCCTGAACGGCCCGACCCCGACCTGGGACGGCCGTGCGAACATCGTCGGCGCGCTGCGTCGGTCGATGGCCACGACGGGATACTCCGACGTCAAGGAGTTCCAGCGAGTAGAAGTGGTCGTGGCGCCGTACCACCGGAACTGACGGTGGCACCCGCACTCCGGCGCGGGTGACGCCTCGGCGTCACCGTGACACGGAGGCGACGATGGCCAAGACCAGCACGAGCACGTCCAGCGCGACCCGGCCGGCCCGCGCCGAGAACGCGGCACCGGGGGTGGGGTTCGACCCGTCCACGAAGCTCGGTCCCGACGAACGCACCGCCGCGATCGAGGCGATGAAGACCCGGGAGCTCGACGTCCTGGTGGTCGGCGGCGGCATCGTCGGTGCGGGCAGCGCGCTCGACGCCGTGACGCGGGGCCTGAGCGTCGGCATCGTCGAGGCCCGCGACTGGGGATCGGGCACCTCGAGCCGCTCGTCGAAGCTCGTGCACGGCGGCATCCGGTACCTCGAGCAGCTCAACTTCGGGCTCGTCCGCGAGGCCCTCATCGAGCGCGGACTCCTGCTGCAACGCATCGCCCCGCACCTCGTGAAGCCCGTCCGCTTCCTCTACCCGCTGAACCACCGTGTGTGGGAGCGCTTCTACATCGGGATCGGCATGGCGATGTACGACGCCTTCAGCTGGTCCGGCGGCCGACCGCCCGGGGTCCCGCACCACCGGCACCTCAGCCGCACGCAGGTGCTCCGCTCGATGCCGTCGCTCAAGAAGGACGCCTTCGTGGGCGGCATGACCTACTACGACGCCCAGGTCGACGACGCCCGGTACGTGGCCTCGCTCGTGCGAACGGCGGCGTCGTACGGCGCCCACGCCGCGAGCCGCATCCGGATCGAGGGCTTCATCAAGGTCGGGGAACGCGTGGTCGGTGCCGAGGCGCACGACATCCAGACCGGCGAGAAGTTCGAGATCCGCGCGAAGCAGGTCGTCAACGCGACGGGCGTCTGGACCGACGACACCCAGGCGATGATCGGCACGCGCGGTCAGTTCAAGGTGCGCGCCTCGAAGGGCGTCCACCTGGTCATCCCGCGCGACCGCTTCCAGTCGAACATGGGCATGATCCTCCGCACCGAGAAGAGCGTGCTGTTCGTGATCCCGTGGGGTCGGCACTGGCTGGTCGGGACGACCGACACCGACTGGTACCTCGACAAGGCCCACCCGGCGGCGACCGCGGCGGACATCGACTACATCCTCGCGCACGTGAACAAGGTCCTGGCGGTCCCGCTCACCCGCGAGGACGTCGAGGGTGTGTACGCCGGACTCAGGCCGCTGCTCGCCGGGGAGTCCGACCAGACGTCGAAGCTCAGCCGCGAGCACGTCGTCGCGCACACCGTGCCCGGGCTCGTGGTCGTCGCCGGCGGCAGTGGACCACCTACCGCGTGATGGGCAAGGACGCGATCGACGAGGCCGTCGCCGCGATGGACGGCAAGATCCCCGGCTCGACGACCGAGGACATCCCGCTGCTCGGCGCCGAGGGCTACCCGGCCGCCTGGAACCGCCGCGGTCGCACCGCGCGGAGCTTCGGCGTGCACAAGGTCCGGATCGAGCACCTGCTGAACCGGTACGGCACGCTCGCGACCGAGGTGCTCCGGCTCGTGAAGCAGGACCCGTCGCTCGCCGAGCCGCTCCCCGGTGCGGACGACTACATCGGGGCCGAGGTCGTCTACGCGGCCTCGCACGAGGGCGCGCTGCACCTCGAGGACGTCCTCGCCCGTCGCACCCGCATCTCGATCGAGGCCTGGGACCGCGGCGAGTCGGCGGCCCCGGTCGCGGCGAAGCTCATGGCCGACGTGCTCGGCTGGGACCAGGAGACCACCGAGCACGAGGTGTCGAACTACCTCAAGCGCGTCGCGGCGGAACGCGAGTCGCAGCTGCAGCCCGACGACGAGTCGGCGGACCGCGTGCGGCTCGAGGCGCCGGACATCGCCTTCGGGTTCGACGAGGACGACGTGGTCGTCGGCGGCGGCCGCTCGAGCGGTGCGGAGGGCGCGAAGGCGTCCGACGAGCAGGTGGTCGGCGAGAAGACGAGCGAGCCCGAGTAGGACGCGACCCGCGTCGACGACACGACCCGCGCCTCCTGGCTGTCGACGGCCTGGAGGCGCGGGTCGGCGCAGTCAGGCGGCGCGCGACCCGCGGGCGGTCCGGCGGACGCCGACCGCCTGCCCGACCACGAGGACGAAGGGGATCGCGGCCAGCGCGATCGCACTGCTGACCAGGAGGACACCGGCCCAGACGGTGTGCGCGCCACCGTCGACGCCGTAGGCGTCCGCGACGTCCATGCCGAGCCAGAAGCCGCTCCACCAGGTCATCGGGCCGCCGAGCGCGACCACGCCGAGCAGGACCGCGGCGATGACGTGGGTGCGGGCGCGGGTCACCAGGAGCGACGTGGCGAGCCCGACCGCCAGGCCGACACCGACGAGGGCGATCCCGACGACGGCCGCGACGTCGGTGCCGACCGAGAACCCCTGCCGGCCGAGTTCCGCGTGGATCATGCCGAGCGAGGTGCCCGGCACCGCGGCCAGCGGGTCGAGCACGAGCGCCTCGACGGCGAGCAGTGCGGCGTAGAGTGCCACCACCGCGACACCCGTGCCCGCCACCGTGCGCCTGGTCCGTTCGTCGTCCACAGCAGTCCCCCCGGGTCTCGTCGTCCACCGGACTGTAGCGGAACGGAATGGCCGGACCCCCTCGGTGGTTATCATCGGGGTACTCGAAAAGGGAGCCATCATGGTCGACGTCCATCGCGTCAAACTCCCCGGAGTCGGCGTGCTGCACAGCTTCTACACCGACGACGGTGGCAAGTGTGGTGTCATCACGCACCGGTCGGGTCACTCCGACCTCATCTCCTTCGCCGACGTCTCGGACGGCGCGGACAAGTCCGAGAAGGTGTCGCTGCGCCTCAGCGAGGACGAGGCGCACACGCTCGCCGAACTCCTCGGCGGCACGCGCATCACCGAGGGACTCGACAAGCTCGACGAGATCCCCGGCCTCAGCATCGACTGGTTCTCGGTCGACTACGACGACGCGATCGCCGGCAAGCCCCTCGGTGACCTGCACGACTCGGGCTTCATCGGCCTGACGGTCGTGGCGGTCGTCCGCGGTGACAGCGCGAACCCGGCCCCGTCGTCGGACTTCGTCGTGTTCCCCGGCGACACCATCGTCGTCGCCGGTGCGCCGGAGAAGGTCGCCAAGGCGTTCTCGTTCTACCGCAGCGGAGAGCTTGCGGCCGCTGCGGCCGAGGCCCCGCCGAGGAGCTAGCCCGTGCACCTGGGTGGTGAGCTGCTCACCATCGGCGTCCTGTTCATCATCGCCTACGTCCTCGGACGCCTCGGCAAGACGATCGGGTTGCCCGCGATCCCGATCTACATGGTCGTGGGGCTCATCGCGAGTCCGCACACCCCGTGGATCGGGCTGAACGTCGAGTCGCACACGATCGAGCTGATCGCGACCTTCGGGCTCATCCTGCTGCTGTTCAACCTCGGGTTGGAGTTCGACCAGGAAGAGTTCTACGGCAACGCCGGCAAGCTCCTGGTCTCCGGCGGGACGTACGTCGCCATCAACATGGGCGTGGGGTTCGCCTTCGGGTTCTCGCTCGGCTGGGGCACCCGCGAGGCGCTCATCATCGCCGGCATGACGGCGACGTCGTCGAGCGCGATCGTGACGAAGCTCCTCATCGAGCTGCGACGCCTGGCGAACGACGAGACGCCGATGATCCTCGGCGTCACCGTGATCGAGGACGTCTTCATCGCGATCTACCTCGCGATCGTCTCCGTGGTGCTGTCCGGCGACACGAACGTCTGGGGTGTCGTCGGGAAGCTCGCGCTCGCGTTCGGGTTCCTCATCGTGATGTTCACCCTCGCGCGGTTCGCGGGCAAGTGGGTGTCGCGGATCTTCGCGACCCGTGACGACGAGCTCTTCACCGTGCTGTTCTTCGGCCTCGCGGTCATGTTCGGCGGCATCGGCGACCTGCTCGGCGTGACGGACGCGATCGGCGCGTTCGTGATCGGCCTGCTCTGCGGTGCCACGCGCTACCGCGACCGCATCGAGCAGCTCGCCCTGCCGATGCGCGACGTGTTCGCGGCGTTCTTCTTCGTGAACTTCGGGCTCGGGCTCGACCTGTCGACCTTCGGCGAGGTGCTCTGGCCGGTGCTCGGCGCGATCGGCATGACCGTCGCGCTGAACGCGATCGCGGGGCAGCTCGTCGCGCGCATGAACGGCTTCAACGTCCAGCAGGGCATCAACACCGCGGTCATCCTGGTGAACCGTGGCGAGTTCGCGCTGATCCTCGCGACGCTCTCGGCAGCCGCCGGGCTCGAGGCCCGGATCACCGCCTTCGCCGGCCTGTACGTCCTCGTCATGGCGATCCTCGGGCCGCTGCTCGCGGTGAACTCGGACCGCATCGGACGGCTCGTCGTGCGTCCGGCTCGTCTGGCGCGCCTCCGGAACCGCCTCGGTGGTCGGCGCGCGGTCGCCGCAGCCGCCGCGGCCGAGGCAGCGGAAGCCGAGGCCGACGCCGCGGCGGCCGCCCGTCGTGCCGAGCGCGACCGCCAGTTCGCCGAGGAGTTCGCCCTGGTGGAGGCTGCTGGCAGCCAGGAGCGGGAGAATGAGTCCCCGGAGACGCCGTCCGAGCCCCGGACGTCGTCGATCGACACCCCCACCGAGCGCCCCGAGCGCCCGGTCCGCCAGCGCGATCCGGAGTACTGATACGAATGTGGGCCGTAGCCCGACGACCGAAGTGGATCGCGCTGCTCCTGCTGGCGCTCGTGCTCGCGGCGGTGTTCGCCGGGCTGGGCAAGTGGCAGCTGGAGCGGAGCATCGCGAACGGCACACCGCTGCCCGAGACGACCGAGACCCGGAGGAGCCTCGACGCCGTGACGGGGCCGATGCAGCCCGCGACCGAGAAGATGGCCGGGCAGAAGGTGACGGTCACGGGGACGTTCGTCGCCGGTGACACCACGGTGCTGACCGGCCGGACCGGTGGCGGGACCTACCAGACCGTCGGTCACCTGGTCGACGCGGACAGCGGCGCGAGCCTGCCGGTCGTCATCGGGTGGTCGGACCAGCGCGCCGCCGCCGTCGCCGGCGGGGACCGTCTGGCCGACGGCACGCGACTCACGGTCGAGGGGCGCTACTACCCGGCGGAGTCGCCCGACCAGGACACCTACGACAAGGGCGAGTACTCGGCCGTCGCACCGGCCCGGTTCGTGAACACGTGGAAGGCGTTCGACGACCGGATGTACCTCGGGTACGTCGTCGCCGACGGAACCACCGCGAAGACCGCCGACCTCGGCACCATCGCCGACCGGGCGCCGTCGCGCCAGGTCCAGTTCGATTGGCTGAACCTGTTCTACGCGATCGAGTGGGTGGTCTTCGCCGGCTTCGCGGTCTTCCTCTGGTACCGGTTCGTCAAGGACGCATGGGAGCGCGAGGAAGAGGACCGTCGCGAGGCGGCGCTCAGCGTCGACGGTGCCCTCGTCGACCGACGGTAGGATGGCCGATATGGCTCTGACCGTCCGAACCCGCGACATCCCGAAGATCCCGGGTGCGGTGAAGTGGTACCGCGTCTCGGCGTACATCACCGGTGTGCTGCTGCTGGCCCTCGTGATCGAGGTCATCATCAAGTACACGCCGCTCCAGCTCGAGATGCAGCTCGGCAACGGCCCGTTCTTCGTGCCGAACGGCACGGCCGGCGAAGCGCCCGGCACGTTCAACCTGTCGATCGCGATCCTCATCGCCCACGGCTGGCTGTACGTCCTCTACCTCTTCACGGACTTCCGTCTGTGGAGCATCATGCGCTGGAAGCCGTCCCGCTTCCTGCTCATCGCCCTCGGGGGCATCATCCCGTTCATGTCCTTCGTGGTCGAGCACCGCATGCAGCAGAAGGCCATGGACACCTACCACGAGCTGACCGCTGCCCAGCAGCGTGAGAAGGAGGCCGCTCGGTGAGCGAGACCGAACAGCGTCCCGTCCTCGTCGTCGACTTCGGAGCCCAGTACGCGCAGCTCATCGCGCGTCGCGTGCGCGAGGCGAACGTCTACAGCGAGATCGTCCCGCACTCCATCACCGCGGACGAGGTGAAGGCGAAGGACCCGGCGGCGATCGTGCTGTCCGGCGGTCCCTCGTCGGTGTACGAGCAGGGTGCGCCCGCGCTCGACGCCGACATCCTCGACCTCGGCGTCCCCGTGCTCGGCATCTGCTACGGCTTCCAGGCCATGGCGACCGCGCTGGGCGGCGAGGTCGCCCAGACCGGTCAGCGCGAGTACGGCGCGACCGACGTCACCGTGACCGGCACCGACAGCGTGCTGCTCGGCGCGCAGCCGGCGTCGCAGGTGACCTGGATGTCGCACGGCGACTCCGTGGCGAAGGCGCCGGAGGGCTTCGAGGTCCTCGCGTCGAGCGCCTCGACCCCGGTCGCCGCGTTCGCGTCCGACGAGCGCAAACTCTACGGCGTGCAGTGGCACCCCGAGGTCAAGCACTCGGTGCACGGTCAGGCCGTGCTCGAGAACTTCCTGCACCGTGCCGCCGGCCTGCCCGGTGACTGGAACTCGGCGAACGTCATCGACGAGCAGGTCGCCCGCATCCGGTCGCAGGTGGGCAACGCCCGGGTCATCGCCGGTCTCTCCGGTGGGGTCGACTCCGCCGTGGCCGCCGCCCTCGTGCACGAGGCCGTCGGCGACCAGCTGACGTGCGTGTTCGTCGACCACGGGCTCCTCCGCGCCGACGAGCGCAAGCAGGTGGAGGAGGACTACGTCGCCTCGACCGGTGTCCGCCTCGTCACCGTCGACGCCGAGCAGCAGTTCCTCGACGCCCTCGCCGGCGTCAGCGACCCCGAGCAGAAGCGCAAGATCATCGGGCGCGAGTTCATCCGCACCTTCGAGGCGGCGGCCGAGGCCCTCGTGCTCGAGGCGCGTGCGGAGTCCGCGGCGGGTGACGACGCCGGCGAGGTGAAGTTCCTCGTCCAGGGCACCCTCTACCCCGACGTCGTCGAGTCCGGCGGTGGTTCCGGCACGGCGAACATCAAGTCGCACCACAACGTCGGCGGCCTGCCCGAGGACATGACGTTCGAGCTCGTCGAGCCGCTGCGCACCCTGTTCAAGGACGAGGTCCGTGCGGTCGGTCGCGAGCTCGGGCTGCCCGAGGTCATCGTCGGCCGCCAGCCGTTCCCCGGCCCGGGCCTCGGCATCCGCATCGTCGGCGAGGTCACGAAGGACCGGCTCGAGCTGCTCCGCGCGGCGGACAAGATCGCCCGCGAAGAGCTGACCGCGGCCGGTCTCGACGACGAGATCTGGCAGTGCCCGGTCGTCCTGCTCGCCGACGTCCGTTCGGTGGGCGTCCAGGGCGACGGCCGCACCTACGGCCACCCGATCGTGCTCCGTCCGGTCTCATCCGAGGACGCCATGACCGCCGACTGGACCCGCCTGCCGTACGACACGCTCGCGAAGATCTCGAACCGCATCACGAACGAGGTGCCGGATGTGAACCGGGTCGTGCTCGACGTCACGTCGAAGCCGCCGGGGACCATCGAGTGGGAGTAACCCTCCCGCGCTGACGGCCCGGCACGCGTCCTGCGTGCCGGGCCGTCGTGCGTCCGGGGTCCGGTCGGCGAGGTCGCACGATCTGCCGCTCGCGGCGAGGTCGTGCGGCACGATGTGCGACCTCGGCGATGCACGTCCAGCATGTCGTGCGATCTCGGCGGGGAGGCTCGTCGTCCATCCCCATCCCGGGAACGACGACGGGCCCCGGCGCGTTCGCCGGGGCCCGTCGTGTCGTGGTGGGTGCTAGTTGCGCGAGCTGCTCGCGAGGATCGCGAGGATGCGCAGGATCTCGAGGTACAGCCACACGAGGGTGACGATGAGCCCGAAGGCCGCGGTCCACGCGTAGATCTTCGGAGCGCCGCGCTGGACGCCCGTCTTGATCTGGTCGAAGTCGAGGATCAGCGAGTACGCGGCCATGAGGACCACGAAGATGCCGATCGCGACACCGATCGGGATACCGAAGATCGTCGCGCTCATCAGGCCGAACGTGCCCTGCGTGACACCGGTCCACATGAGGACGAGGTTCACGAGCTGGAAGGCCATGTAACCGACGATCGCGATGAGGAAGAAGCGCGTCAGCTTCGGCGTCGCCCGGACCTTGCCCGACAGGAACAGCAGCAGCGTCACGGCGAAGACACCGAGGGTGCCGAACACCGCCTGCGCGACGATGCCACCGGTCTGCGTGAAGTTGTACTCGAAGAAGTTCGAGATGCCGCCGACGAAGAGTCCCTCGAAGAACGCGTAGAGCAGCACGAGGGCCGGCGACGGCTTCTTCTTGAAGGTGTTGACCATCGCGAGCACGAAGCCGACGATCGCACCGACGATCCAGACGATCGGGGGCAGGTTCCAGCCGGCGACGGCACCGACGAGGAGCACGCCGAACGCGAGGAGCGTCTTGACGATCGTGTCCTCGTACGACATGCGGTCGGTGTCGACCGTGCTCGCTGCCGGACGGTCGTACATGTACTGCAGCTGCTCAGGGGTCATCCCGCCCTGTGCCTGCTGCGGGGTCTGTCCCCAGCCAGCCTGCTGCTGACCAGCGCCGCGCCCGCCCCAGGTGTTGGGTCCCTGGTTGTTGAAGGCGGGGGACTGGTCGAAACCGGGCTTGAAGGCCATGGTGTCCTCTTCCTTGGAGATTCGAGTCCTCTCAGCCTAGGGGCGCAGTGCCGCGGAAGGCTGAGGATTCGCGGCGAGCGGAAGGGTCCCGGAGGACCACTCGACCGCAGCCTATGGGCGGGCGCTGCGTGCGCGCCCCGAAACAGCCCCGAGCCAGCCGACCGCGCCGACCGCGCTGACCGCGCCGAACGCGCCGTCCTGCGGCGGTGAGGGACGGGGCGGACGCCGGCCGCGCCTCCAGGCCGGCGACCGCGACGAGCAGCGACCGCGACCGACGGCGACCGCGACCCGCAGCGACCGCGACCGACGGCGACCGCGACCCGCAGCGACCGCGACCGACGGCGACCGCGACCAGCGACGACCGCGGTCAGCAGTGATCGCGGAGCGCCACGTGGAAGCCCGTCGTCTCGACGTGCCGTTCGGCTCCCTGGACGTACTCGACCCGGACCGGCCCCGCCGATCCGCCGTCGGACCCGGTGCGGACGACGTGCAGCACGAGGTCCACCGACTCGCCCGGTCGGATCGGGGTGCCGATCGCCGGCTCCGCGCGCCACGGGTCGTCCGGGAGCGGCCAGCTGGCGGTCCCCACCCTGACGCCGTCCGGTCCGGGGTGGGCGAGGACGGCGTCGTCGACGGCGAGGCCCGAGCCGGAGCCGAGTGTCACGCGCGTCAGCGTGGTGGCCGGTCCGGAGGGGCCGCGGAGGACGCCGGTGGCGATCGCACCGTCCGTGCCCTGCATGCAGATCGACGCACCCTGCTGCTCGAGGCCGAGGGGTCCGGGTGCGCGCACGTCGGCGAGCCAGGCCCACCCGCCGGCGATCACCACCGCGACGGCCAGTCCGCCCCGCCACCACCTGTTCGTCCCCATGCCCGAACGGTAGTGGCCCGGAGTCCGTACAGGCCACCCCCTGTCCGCGGCTCCCGGCGTGCACCTCCGGTCGCTAGGGTGCGGCCATGACCCTGGTGATCGCCCACCGTGGCGCGTCCGGCTACCGTCCCGAGCACTCGCGGAGCGCGTACGAGCTCGCGATCGAGCTCGGCGCGGACGCGATCGAACCGGACCTCGTGCCGACGAAGGACGGCGTGCTGGTGCTCCGGCACGAGAACGAGGTCTCCGGCACGACCGACGTCGCGGACCACCCCGAGTTCCTGCACCTCCGCACCACGAAGACCGTCGACGGCCAGACCGTGACCGGCTGGTTCACCGAGGACTTCACGTGGGACGAGCTCCGCACGCTCCGGACCCGGGAACGGCTGCCGGCCCTGCGTCCGGGGTCGGCGGAGCACGACGGCGAGGAACCGGTCCTCCGGCTCGAGGACCTGCTCGGGATCCTCGACGCGGCTCCGCGGCCGGTCGGGCTCGTCGCCGAGGTCAAGCACGCCGCGTTCTTCGACCGGGCCGGCCTCGCGATGGCGCCGCTGCTCGACGGGGCGCTCGCGGACGCGGGGTGGCGGCGGGACGAGCGGCTGACGATCGAGAGCTTCGAGAAGGGCGTGCTGCGCGACCTGCGGGCGCGGGGGACCGGTGGTCGCCTCGTCTACCTCCAGGAGGCGCGGGGCAGCGCCGCCGACGAGGTCGCGTCCCACGGGTCGCTGGCCCCCACGTACGCGGCCGAGCGTTCCGACGAGGCGCTCGCGTCGTTCGCGACGGAGTTCCACGGCATCAGCGTCGCGCTCGGGACCCTGATGGCCGGGGTGGACAGCGTGGCCCTGACGGACCCGACGCCGGTGCGGAGCGACATCGTCGACCGCGCGCACGGGGCCGGGCTGGCCGTGTACACCTGGACGCTCCGGCCGGAGAACCGCTTCCTGCCGGCGCCGCTCCGTCGCGGGGGCGAGGTCGCGGCGTTCGGCGACTGGGAGCGGTGGTTCACCTCGGTCGTCCGGACCGGGGTCGACGGGGTGTTCGCCGACCACGCCGACCTGGCCGTGCTCGCCCGCTCGGCTGTCGGGGGCCCGGCCTAGACTGTCCCGGACATGACGATCGTGCTGGACCCATTCGAGTCGTCCCCGGAGCACGGGGGTGGCGCCGCTGCCTACGAGGACCCGTTCACCGCGGGTCTGAACCCCCAGCAGAAGGAAGCCGTCGAGTACCGCGGCGAGTCCCTGCTCATCGTGGCGGGTGCCGGTTCCGGCAAGACCAGCGTGCTGACCCGGCGGATCGCCCTGCTGCTCGCCAACCGTGAAGCCTGGCCGTCGCAGATCCTCGCGATCACGTTCACGAACAAGGCCGCCGCCGAGATGCGCGAGCGGGTGCAGGCGCTGGTCGGACAGGCAGCCGAGGGCATGTGGATCTCCACGTTCCACTCGGCGTGCGTGCGGATCCTCCGGCGCGAGGCCGAGCGGTTCGGGTTCGCGCAGTCGTTCACGATCTACGACTCCGCCGACTCGAAGGCCCTGCTCAAGCGGATCATCAAGGAGCTCGAGGCGGACTCGCTCGGGCTGACCGTCGGCGCCGCGGCCTCGAAGATCTCGAAGCTCAAGAACGAGCTGCAGGACATCGACTCCTACGCCCGGAACATCAACGCGAACGACCCGCAAGAGGTCATGTTCACCGAGGTCTTCCGTCGCTACACGAACGAGCTGCGCCGGGCGAACGCCTTCGACTTCGACGACCTCATCGGCCAGACGGTGTTCCTGTTCCGTGCCTTCCCCGAGGTCGCCGCGCTCTACCAGCGCCGGTTCCGGTTCATCCTCGTCGACGAGTACCAGGACACCAACCACGCGCAGTACGCCCTCATCCGCGAGCTCACGCGGCCGGTCCCGGTCGAGCAGGTGGACAAGCTCGAGGACGCCGGGCAGCACGTCGCCCGCATGCGCGAGGCCGACGGGTCGATCGCCCCGGCGTCACTGACGGTCGTCGGCGACTCCGACCAGTCCATCTACGCGTTCCGCGGGGCCGACATCCGCAACATCGTCGAGTTCGAGCGGGACTTCCCCAACTCGAAGGTGGTGCTGCTCGAGCAGAACTACCGGTCGACGCAGAACATCCTCGACGCGGCGAACGCCGTCATCGCGAACAACTTCGACCGGCAGGCGAAGAACCTGTTCACGGACGTCGGAGCGGGCGACAAGATCGTCGGGTTCACGGGCTACACCGGCCACGACGAGGCGCAGTTCGTCGCCGACGAGATCCAGCGCCTGCACGAGGAAGGCATGTCCTACCGCGACATGGCGGTCTTCTACCGGACGAACTCGCAGACCCTTGCACTCGAGGAGATCTTCATCCGAGCGGCGATCCCGTACCGGGTCCTCGGCGGCACGAAGTTCTACGAGCGTGCCGAGATCAAGGACGCGATGGCGTACCTGATCACGGTCGCCAACCCGGCCGACCCGATGGCGCTCCGTCGGGTGCTCAACGTCCCGAAGCGCGGCATCGGAGCGGTCACCGAGACCACCCTGCAGCGCTACGCCGACGAGCACGAGACGACGATGCGGGACGCCCTCCGGCACGCCGACGAGCTCGGGTTCGGGCCGAAGGTCCGGAACGCGATCACGGCGTTCGCGGCCCTGCTCGACGACGTCTCCTCGCGCGCCGAGACCCAGCCGGTCGTGGACACGCTCACCCAGCTGCTCGACGGCTCCGGGCTGCTCGAGAACCTGCGGAAGTCGCCGGACGCGCAGGACGCCGCCCGTGCGGACAACATCGACGAACTCGTCGCGGTGACCCGAGAGTTCCAGAAGAACAACCCCGAGGGCACCCTGTCCGACTTCCTGACCGAGGTCTCCCTCGTCGCCGCGGCGGACGAGCTCGACGACTCGTCCGGCACGGTGTCGCTCATGACGCTCCACACGGCGAAGGGCCTCGAGTACGATGCGGTGTTCCTGACCGGCGTCGAGGAAGACCTGCTGCCGCACCGGATGTCGGCGAACGAGCCGGGTGGCCCGTCCGAGGAACGCCGGCTCTTCTACGTCGGGATCACCCGCGCGAAGAAGTCGCTCTTCCTGTCGCTCGCGATGACCCGGGCACAGTTCGGCGACGTCAACGTGGCGATGCCGTCCCGCTTCCTGCAGGAGATCCCCGAGGGGCTCATCGAGTGGAAGCAGTCCCCGGGCATGGCGAACAGCCGCGGTGGCACCGAGCCCCGCGCGCTCAACGCCCGACGCGGCGGCGGCATCGGCGGAGCCGGCGGCGGTGGCGGCTACCGCGGCGGTGGTGGCTGGGGCGGTGGCTCGTACGACCGGGCCGCGGCGGCGCAGAAGACCCGCCCGAAGACCGAGTGGGCGAACCGGGTGTCCGGGCAGGTCCGCGACAACGGGGACATGGAGCTCGTCGCCGGCGACCGCATCAAGCACGTCGACTTCGGCGAGGGCACGGTGTCGGCGGTGACCGGCATCGGAGCGAAGCGAATCGCCGAGATCGCGTTCGACTCGGCGGGCCGCAAGAAGCTCCTCATCAAGATCGCGCCGATCGAGAAGCTCTGAGGCGCTGACCTCCTCACACCGACGCGCCCGGCCGGCCCGGGGGCGTGCTGCTGCACGTGACAATCGCCGACAGGTGAGGTTAGCCTTACCTAACGTGACAGCCCTCATCGAATTGCTGACCTCTGCCAACGCCGAGCGCTACCGCACCGCCGTCACCGAGACGGTCGACCGGCTCGCGGACCGCATCGCCGCCGTCGACCGGCCGACGACCGACACCCCGGCGGACGTCCTGCGGGCCCGTGTGGCCGCCGTCGACCTCGACGCGGAGCCCCTCGGGACCGACCGGGCGCTCGCCGAGCTCGACGACCTGTTCGTCCGCGAGGCCGTGTGGTTCCACGACCCGGCGTCCCTCGCCCACCTGAACTGCCCGGTCGCGCTGCCCGCGGTCGCGGCGGAGTCGGTGCTCGCCGCCGTGAACACCTCGGTCGACACCTGGGACCAATCGCGGATCGGGACGGACATCGAGCGGCACGTGGTGTCGTGGCTCGCCGGGCGCATCGGGTTCGCGGACGGTGACGGGGTGTTCACCTCGGGCGGGTCCCAGTCGAACCTGCAGGCGCTGCTGCTGGCACGAGAAGCAGCGAGAGCAGCGGTCGGGACGGCCGCGTCGCGACTCACCGTCTTCGCCACCGCCGAGTCCCACTTCAGCGTCCGCAAGTCCTGCCGGCTGCTGGGCCTGGCCGACGACGCCGTCGTCGACGTCCCCACCGACGACGCCGGCCGGATGCGTGCGGCGGCCCTCGCCGAGGCGATCGTCGCCGCGCGACACGACGGCCGCACGCCGATGGCCGTCGTCGCCACGGCCGGCACGACCGACCGCGGCGTGATCGACCCGCTCGAGGCGATCGCCGACGTGTGCGACCTCGAGGACGTCTGGCTGCACGTGGACGCCGCGTACGGCTGCGGGCTGCTGGTGTCCCCGACCCGGCGGCACCTGCTCGCCGGCATCGAGCGCGCGCGGAGCGTCACGGCCGACATGCACAAGTCGTTCTTCCAGCCGGTGTCGTCGAGCGCGCTGGTCGTCCGTGACCCCGCCGACCTCCGGCGGACCGCCTGGTACGCGGACTACCTCAACCCCGAGGACGCCGCCGAGCCGAACCAGGTCGACAAGTCCCTGCAGACGACCCGGCGGTTCGACGCGCTGAAGCTCTGGGCGACGCTGCGGGCGACCGGGGCCGGGGCGATCGGCCGGGCGTTCGACCAGGTGATCGACCTCGCCGCCGCGACGCACGCGATCGTCGACGAGCACCCGGACCTCGTGCTCGTCGCGCCGACCGACCTCAGCACCGTGCTCTTCCGGTGGCAGCCCGCCGGCGTGACCGACACCGAGGCCGACGCCCTGGTCGCCCCGATCCGTGCCGCGCTCCTCGCCGAGGGACGGGTGCTCATCGCGAAGACCGTGATCGCCGGTCGGCCGTGCAACAAGCTGACGCTGCTCGACCCCGGGACGACGGCGGACCAGCTGCGCGCGGCACTCGAGCACGTGGCGGCCACGGCGGCCCGTGTCCGAGCGACGACCGCCGCACCGGAAGGAGCCGCGCGATGACCGCCGCCGACACCCGCCGGACCGCCGACCGCCCCGTCCACGACGTCGTCGGCATCGGCATCGGACCCTTCAACCTCGGGCTCGCCTGCCTCGCCGACCCGCTCGACGACCTCGACGCGGTGTTCCTCGACGCCGCCGACGGGTTCGCCTGGCACCACGGCATGATGCTCGACGACGCCACGATCCAGGTGCCGTTCCTGGCCGACCTCGTGACGATGGCGGACCCGACCTCGCCGTTCTCGTTCCTCGCATGGCTCAAGGAGACGGGGCGGCTCTACCCGTTCTCCATCCGCGAGGACTTCCACCCCCTGCGCAGCGAGTACGACGCCTACTGCCGGTGGGCCGCCGACCGCCTGGACACGCTCCGCTGGGGACGCCGGGTGACGGCCGTCGAGCACGACCCGGCGACCGACTGCTTCACGGTGCACGCCGAGACCGATCAGGGTCCCGAGACGTACCGCGCACGACACGTCGTCGTCGGCATCGGCACCGAGCCCGCCGTACCCGCACCGCTGACGGACCTCCCCGGCCCGGTCGTCCACTCCGCCGAGTTCCTGCCGAACCGCGAGGGCCTGCGGACAGCGGGGAGCATCGCCGTCGTCGGCAGCGGCCAGTCCGCCGCCGAGGTCTACCGCGAGCTGCTCGAGGACGCCCGGCACGACGGGTACCGGCTCGACTGGATCACCCGGTCCCCGCGGTTCTTCCCGATGGAGGACACGAAGCTCACGCTCGAGATGACGAGCCCCGAGTACACGGACCACTTCCACGCCCTGCCCGAGGCCGTTCGGGACCGCCTGGGCCGCGAGCAGCGCGGGCTCTACAAGGGCATCAGCGCGGACCTCGTCGACGCGCTGTACGACCAGCTGTACCGACTCAGCGCGCGGGGCCCGGTCCCGACGTCGCTCCGCACCGAGACGAGCGTCGTCGACGCCGAGTGGCTCGCCGATCGGGGCACGTACCGGCTGACGCTCCGCCACGAGCAGCTCGGCGAGACGTACGCGCACGAGGTCGAGCGCCTGGTCCTCGCGACCGGGTACCGCCCCCGGGCCACGGACTTCCTCGACCCGGTGGAGCACCTCGTCGCGCGGGACGCGCGGGGTCGCCTGGCGGTCGCACGCGACCACCACGTCGACACCCTGGGCGGCCGCATCTGGGTGCAGAACGCCGAGGAGCACACGCACGGGCTCACCGCGCCCGACCTCGGCATGGGTGCGTGGCGGAACGCGTCGATCCTCCGGTCCGTCACCGGTCGCACCGTGTACGGCCTGGAGGCGCGGATCGCCTTCCAGGAGTTCGGCCTGCCCGCCTCGGCCCGCTCCACGGCACCGGGCGGTACCCCGGACGGCGCGCCGCCCCGGCGCGTGCGCGAGCACGCGGAGGCGTCCGCATGACCGTCGACGCGACCACGCTGCCCGACGTGACGCCCGATGCCGGGGCCGAGCCGCGCCTCCTGGCCGTCGAACCCGTGACCCG